>JAITPS010000144.1 GCA_031289325.1 Candidatus Methanovirga meridionalis | reverse complement strand
AAATAAAATTAAATAAAAATAAATAAAATTAAATAAAATTAAATAAAATTAAATAAAATTAAATAAAATTAAATAAAATTAAATAAAATTAAATAAAATTAAATAAAATTAAATAAAATTAAATAATTTAATAAAAAAATTCATCGATCATAATTTAAGAACCCTCCCATAGTAACTATACTTAAAAAATTACAACTCAACTAATAAATTATTAAATATTCATATCCGAAAGTAACAAATAATAATTAATAGATAAAATAAATAAATCAACTAAAATAGTTTATAAAATATTAGAAAAGCCACTTTAGATTAATTGAGGTTTTAAATAAATGAATCAACAGGATCATAAAACATGTATATTACTATGTGGAGGTATGAGTAAAAGGATGGGTAGAGATAAGGGATCTATGATTATTCATAATAAACCAATGATAATTCATATACTTACAACATTAAACAATGAAATAAATGAAGTGATAATTGTTTTAAATGATAGAGAAAGAATAGATAGATATAAGTCTATGATTGATTATTATTTGTGTGGAAAATTTTCTTATAAATTAATATTAATAGAAGATGAAATTAAAAATAAAGGTCCCTTATCAGGAATCATAACTGGATTAAAAAATACTAATGATAGGTATTCTCTGATTATTCCCTGTGATTCACCATACATAACTAAAAAATATATTAATTCTATTTTTAAAATAAAAAACGAACTTAAAAATGATTTCGATGCTTTAATTCCATATCATGATAATGAAGAAATCCTAATAGACGAATTTTCACATATAAAAGATAAAAATTTCAAATCAAACTTAATAGAACCTTTACATGGAATGTATAGTAAAAGTATAATAGATAAAATGCAGAAAAATATAGAAAATAATAAATTAGATATTAAATCAATTATTAAATATTCTAATACTTACTTTATTAACACTAAAAACTTCGATATCATAAATTTTCAGAATATAAACTATCCCAATGATTTAAAATAAATTAGAGACCATTTTTTGAGTGAATACTATTAAAAGGTGTTGCACATTTCAAAAAAGAGAAATGAAACTTAAGTTTTATCAAAATATGAAAATAATCAAGAAACAATTAATCAAGAAACAATTAAAATTTTAATGAAAAATTATATTTATAATATGATTTATAATATTACTATTAACACTTTTTAATATACAATATATTAAATTATATTTTAATAAATTATATTTTAATTAATTATTTAAAAAAATTACAGTTCCTTATTTTCAATCTTATTTTTAAAAACCGAGAATAAATTCTCTAAGTTAAAAATAAATTTTCAACAATAAAAAAAAAACTTATTATTTAAAAAATTAATTTAATATTATTTTGAAATTTTTAAAAAAAGAATATTTAAAAATAAATGATTAATTACAAAAATTTTTCTATAAATTATTAAAAGTATAATAAATAATCTATAATCTATTAAAAGCATAATAAATAATCTATAATTTATTAAAAGTATAATAAATAATCTATAATCTATTAAAAGCATAATAAATAAATTATTTATAATTAAAAAGTAATTTATTAATTATCTAAGTTTATTAATTATCTGAATTTATTATATATTAATTTATAGATGATTACATTAGATTTAAATGATTCTTAGATTAATATTGATGATTTAAGTGAATTTGTTTAATAATTTATTTATAATTATAAACTTTATTTATAATATATTAATAGTTCGATTTATTAATGAAAATAGTTCAATTTATTAATGAAAATAGTTCAATTTATTATGGAAATAGTTCAATTTATTATGGAAATAGTTCGATTTATTAATGGAAATTGTTAAATATTGATTTTATTAAATAGATTAATATTTAGGTGTAAATTTTATTAAGGTGTAAATTTCATGTTTCAAAATTCAGTAAATTACATTCAAAGTGCTATGAAAGACCACAATCAATGGATGAAAGATAGTATAAATCTTATTGCGAGTGAAAATATCACAAGTTCTCAAGTTAAAGAGGCATTGGTTTCAGATTTATCTCATAGATATGCAGAAGGATTAGTTGGAAAAAGACTTTATGAAGGTTGTAAATACATTGATATAATAGAAGAAAAAACAATTGAACTTTCAAAAAAACTTTATAATGCAGAACATGTTAATGTACAGCCTACTTCTGGTATTGTTGCTAATTTAGCAGGATTTTTTGCATTTTCAAATCCTAAAGATAAAATAATAGCTTTAGACATTCCAGTTGGAGGCCATATTAGTCATTCAAAAGTTGGTGCTGCAGGAATTAGAGGATTAAAACTTGTTCCTCATCATTTTAACCCTGAAACTATGAATATTGATGGTCATGCACTTAAAAAACAAGTTTTAGAAGAAAAGCCTAAAATAATCTTATTAGGTGGAAGTTTATTCCTTTTCCCTCATCCTATTGAAGAAGCAAGAGAAGTAGCAGATGAAGTTGGAGCAATTTTAATGTACGATGCTGCTCATGTTTTAGGATTAATAGCTGGAGGAGAATTTCAAGATCCATTAAAAGATGGTGTGGATTTAATAGCTGGAAGTACACATAAAACATTTCCAGGACCTCAAGGTGGAATAATCCTTTCTAAAGTTGAACACAGCAAAAAAATTGATGACGCCGTATTTCCTGGTGTTGTTAGTAATCATCATCTTCATCATGTAGCAGGACTTGGAATAGCTACTGCTGAAATGCTTGAATTTGGTCAGGATTATGCTAAACAAATAATTAAAAATGCTAAAGCTTTTGGAATGGCTCTTCATGAATTAGGGTTTGATGTTTTATGTGAAGATTTAGGATTTACTGAGTCTCATCAAATTGTTTTAGACATGTCTAAAGTAGGAAAAGCTTCTATTTTAGCTAAAGAGTTTGAAAATAATAATATTATCTTAAATAAAAATCTTATACCTCATGATAATGTAAATAATAGTGATGATCCTTCAGGTATTAGATTAGGAACTCAAGAAGTTACAAGAAGAGGTATGAAAGAATCAGAAATGAGTGAAATTGCTGAATTTTTCAAAAAGGTAGCTATTGATAAGAAAAATGTTAGAGAAGATGTTAGTGAATTTATGGATAATTACACTAAGTTACATTATGCATTTAGCTTGGATGAAGCATACGATTATATTAATTTATAAATGGTACTTACAAATAAAAAATAGTTGTTGATTATAATGCGTATTGGTTGGGCAATAACTGGTGCTGGTCATCTTTTAAAAGAATCCGTAGATCTATTAGTTGAATTAGCAGAAGAACATGAAATTACAGTATTTCTTTCTCAATCAAGTGAAGAAGTTTTAAAAATGTATGGATTGTATGAAAAAGTAACTGGAATTACAGGTGGTTATTATAAAGAATTAGCTATTGATAGTGATCAAAGATTTAGTTATCCTATATCTGGAAGATTTTCTCTTGGAAAGTATGATCTTTTAATTGTCTCACCAACAACATCTAATTCAGTTGCTAAAATTGTAAATGGTATTTCTGATACATTGATTACTAATTGTGTTGCTCAAGCAGGAAAAGGTGGAGTTCAAACTTTAATAGTCCCAGTGGATATGGAGTTAGGTGATGTTAACACAGTTTTGCCTTCAAAATTAGAGCTTGGAAGTTGTGCAGATTGTAAAGAATGTGAAGCAGCGAAAAAATGTCCAGAAAGTGCTATTATACCTAAAACCGAGATTAATCTCATGAAATGTATTGGCTGTGGTAAATGCAAAAATTCATGTCCATACGGTGCAATATCTGAAGGAAAAACTGTTACAATATACATGAGAGAGGTAGACATTGAAAATTCGCATAAATTAGTCTTAATGTCAGGCATCTATGTTTTAAAACATCCCAATGAACTCAAAAAACATATTTGATAGGGCATATAAAATAATAAAATTATTTTTTTTATCCATATCAAACCCAATAAAGTTCTTATAGTATGAAACTTAAATTTTTATAAAACTTAAATTTTTTCAAGAATCATCACTTCAAATCTTTCAAAATCAATTTTTTTAAAAATAAAATCAATATTATCAAAAATAAAATCAATTTTTTTAAAATTAAAATTATTATTTTTAGAAAATAAATAAAATAAACTATTTAATTATAAATTAATAAAATTTATTAAATAACTTAATAAAATATATATTAAAGAATAATTAGATATTATTATTGAAAATTAAAAATATAAAATTAAAAATATAGTTAAAAAATTATATTCTTTCTTTTATAATAATTTTATCATTTACTTCAATGTTTTTTGTAGTTATAGTGCCTTTTTTTAACTCTACTATGCATTTAGCTGGTTTTTTTGGAATGTGAATTTGGTATGGATTTAATGTTATCATTTCAAAAATTCTATTTTCTTTATTTATAAATAAAATGTCCAATGAACTTAACATGAAAAACATGTGAATTGAAGATCTTAACAAATATTTACTTTCAGGAACTTTTAATATCAATCCTTTATCCACATTTCTCTTAAACATTAATCCTTTAAGCCTTTTTAAATAGCTATCTGCAATATCAACTTCAGAAATTTCTTTATTTTTAGTTTCATTAATTAATATCATCATACTATATTAATATTTTCTATGTTAATATTTATTTCGTGTTAATATTTTTTGAAAAACCTTTAACTCTGATAATTGACCTTTTGTCATTATGGAAAGGTTCTTAAATTTTAAAATGATAATTTTTTCTATTAAATTATTTAATTTCAAATATAACACTAAATTATTTAATTTCAAATATAACTTTATAAAAATCTATAATTTTAAATTTTAATTAATATAAATTTATTTTGATTAATATAAATAATTTTAAATTAGTACTTTTTAATAATAATTATTTTAATAATTATTTTCAAATTTAAATTAATATTTTTTAATAATGATTATTTTTAAAAAAGTTATTTATTAAGAACTTTATAAAAACTACTATAGAATATTATATTAATTATTGCAAAAATTTTTTATAAATTGTTTTTTCAAATATTAATATTTGCCTTTTAAATTTAACTTAAAGAAATGAAAAATGATGTTTAAAATAAATATATTTTTTAAAATTATAATGGTTTTAAAATTATAATAGTTAAGCAATAATTTTAAATATTAACAAAAATATCATATAAAATATTATATTATTAGTATGAGAATATTTCAATAGATTATAATCTCAAAAATAGTATTATAATCTCAAAAATAGTATTATAACCTCAATAAATCATTATTTATAATAATTTAAATTAATTTTTAATTAAAGTGTGATTTAAATGAATAAAGATGAAATAATTCTATTACATCAATTTTTATTGTATATTTTGAAACATTTAGAAGATAATGATAAAATGCAGGAAACATGTAGTGAATACATATCCTTAAATATAAAGCCTCAATATATTCATAAAACAAAAATTGAGCATAAACATGCAATATTTTTATTATCCACTATAATTTCTCAAATAATAATAGATAAAGATTATGATTTAATACCAGCAGATATTGCAAATTCAATGAATGAACATACCAAAAGGTTAAAAAATGAAATAAATAGAGAGACAGATAGATTTTAATGTTTATTGGTGTTGAACAAATGAAAAAAGTGAAGAACAATATAGTTTTATCAGTGGACTTAATGGACATACTAAAATCCTATGATTTATGTGAGGCTATTTGCAATTACATAGACACTATAAAAATTGGGTATCCATTAACCTTATCTGAAGGACTGAAATCAATTGAAATTCTTAAAGAAAACTTTGATTTTACTGTTATATGTGATTATAAACTTGCAGATATTCCAGCTACCAATGAAAAAATAGCTAAATTATCTTATGATAAGGGAGCAGATTATATTATTGTTCATGGATTTTTAGGTTCAGATAGTGTAAAAGCTTGTTTAAATGTTGCAAAAGAATATAACAAAGAGATTTTCCTATTATCTGAAATGTCCCATCCAGGTGCAGACACCTTTTTAAAATCTGTTTCAGAAGAAATAATTAAAATGGGCTTAGAATTAGGAATTAAAAATTATGTTGCCCCATCAACTAAAATAGATAGATTATCTAAAATTAGAGAATTGGTAGGTGAGGACTCTTTTATTGTATCTCCTGGTGTTGGAGTTCAAGGAGGAGATCCTAAAGAAACATTGAAATATGCTAATGCTTTAATTGTTGGAAGATCGATTTATGAAGCACCAAACCCAGAAATAGCTATTAAAAATATTATTAATCTAATAAACTAAATATTAAGGAGGCTAAATTATAGCAAGCAATATAGCAAGCAAAAAAATAGCAAGCAAAAAAGATAATGATATAAAGATACAGATACTAAAAACAATAGCAACTTTAATTACAACAGCTTTTGCTTTAGTTGCAGGTTTAGCATGGAATTCAGCTATTCAAGCAATTATAAAAGAGTTTTTCCATTCCGATTCTGCAATAACAGGATTAGTATCCTATGCAATTATTGTGACGATAATATCAGTTTTAGTAACAGTATTTTTAGGAAGAACATTAGGAAAATTAGGCATAGAAATAGATGACGATTAAATTGTCTTAATAATGATTTTCATGGCTAAATTTACTGGAATTATAACTGCTGCTGGAAAAAGTTCAAGAATGATTAAAGATATGAACTATATGGGTCTTCCAGCCACCAATAAATTAATTCTTAAATTTGATAAGAATAAAACTATTATTGAAACAACCATAAACAATGTTTTAAATGCTGGTGTTGATGAATGCATTATAGTACTTGGTCACTTTAAAGATGAAATAATAAAAGAAATACTAAAAATAAATGATGATAGAATAAAATTTACATACAATAACCCAATAGATATATCAGAATTATCCACTTCTTTATACAATGGTTTAATGAAATCAAGATCAAATTATATCTTAGCCGTTGCTGGTGACCAATCTAACATCAGTACCAAAACATACCACAATCTTATTAACACATTTTTAAATAAGGTTAATGATAAGAATAAAATATTGACTGTTCTTAGAAGGAGAGAAATTGGGGAATTAGATTCAGCTGAAGGGCTTGGAATGCCATTTGTCACCAGTAAAGATTATCTTATAAAATATATGGAAAATAAAAACACTAATTTAAATCCTATTCTAAGAGAAATGTTTAATGATGGCTTCAAATTCTTTGCAGTTAAAGAAGAAAACGAATTAGAATTAATAAACATTAATAAATACAATGATTATAAAACCTTTCTTAAATAAATTAGAGGTTTTAACTTATGAATTTTAAATTTAAGAAACCATCAAAAGAAACGCGAATAGCTATTTCTAATGCTTATAAAGATTATGAAAACGAGAATTATCATAAAAAAGCAGAGGATAAAATCAAATCTAAAACCAATCATAAACATGTTAAATTAGTTAACAGTGGAAATTCAGCTATTTTAATCGGTTTAAACTCAATGAATTCACCTATCCTAATTCCAGATCAAGGAGGATGGCATGGATTTAAACAAATATCCAAATTTTTAAATAAGGAAACTATAGAATTTAAAACCAATAAAGGTTTAATCAATATTAATTATCTTAATGAAGCTATTAAAAATCTTAAAGGAAATGATTATCCTAAAGGAACAATACTATTAACAAGCTTTGCAGGCTACACAGCAGAACAACCAATTAAAGAAATATCCAAATTTGCAACTGAAAACGATTTAATTCTTATTGAAGATGCATCAGGAGGAATATTGGATAATGAAAAAAAATTAGGAAATGGAAAATACTCAGATATTATCCTCTCCTCAACAGGATCACCAAAAATTATAAATCTTGGATATGGAGGTTTCATATCAACAAACAACCAAAAAATATTTGAAAAATCCAATCTACTAATTAAAACATTATCATTAAATAATCAAATAGCTAAAGGATTAATAACTGAAATAGATCACGGTGAAAAATTCTTTAAAATAGCTACTAAAGCATGTAAGTATTTGAAAAATAATTTAGAAAATGTTATTCACAAGGATAAAAGAGGAATAAACATTATTGTATCATCAGATAACCCAAAAAAATTAGCTATTAATTTAAAAAACGAATTCACTATAGATAAAAATTCATTCATAACAATCTGTCCAAATTACAATCGTCTTAAAGAAAAAGGAGTAGCTATTGAAATCAAAAACCTAAGTATTGAATGCTTAAAGAAAGAAAACTTAGACCATATAATTGAAACTCTCACAAACTTAACATAATTTTAAAAGGCACTGTAAATTTAGCATGGATTTCTGTAATTGAAAATTAAAAAAATAGTCTGAATTTGATGACATGTACATAGCCTAAATTTTTCCTACCTAAAAACTAAATTTCGGGTTTTAAATTTCCATCCTCTTTACATTGCCTTATATGGTTTTATCATTTTTTCGTTTGTTTCTTCTTTGATTTCTTTTCCACGTTTACTAATGGCTATTTGTAGTGAAGAGTTGAATTCGTTTTGATCATCGCGTCCATTGATCAAACAATATACTCCCAGTATGAAAAGAATTAACGGAAATATTGATGCAGGATTTGAAAGACCACCAATTAATGTTAGTATGAAAGGAACTAACGGCGATATGAAGTATATAAAATAAAACCCAAATGTCAGGTATTCCATAAAATAATTCGTAGATAGCCACGAAGCCCACAAAACAAGAATATATATTATTATATACTTTATTTTACCATTCATTGCTTGATATAATCCTGCAATAATACCACCACCATTAGGACTAGGAATAGGATTTTCACCACTCATTGCTTGATATAATCCTGCAATGAAAAAATTTACCCACCAATATTTGCGTTTATTTGCCATGTAAAACATGTTGAGTTCATTAACATTTTCAATATCTTTTAATTGTTCTTTCAAAAAATCCAATTTCTTAATAGATTCCGAATCCATACTTTAACATCCCCCCCATTTTTTAGAGAGTTTCTAATAACCTAAATTTTTTAGAAACTTCTCAAATATTTTTTGTGTTCATCAAAAAATATTCAAATCATCATTTTTCATGATATTCTACTGATGACTACTAAATGTTATTATATTATCTTCACATATAAAGTTTTCCTATTTTCTTTCTTCATTTATAATCAATAAACAAAATGAATTCAAAAGCTTTAAATTAAATAAATGATAATTAAAACAAATTTTGAAATTGAATAATTAACATATTCTCTCTCTGGAATAATTAAAAGCTTAAACAAACGAAAAAAAGTAAATTAACCATACCCCTAAAATAAGACATTAGATATTTTACATTAAACAATAGTTTTAAATACTAAGGAAGATAAAAAGAAGACATATCAAAAATCATGAGAGAATTAGTTAATTTATAGCTAAAGATGAGAAGAATTGATTGATATTTTTTATTGTGATGTTGAGATATTATGGGATGGGTTCTCTAAATTAGATCAAATAGTTAATTGGGAAGATTTTCATCCCACATAATATTTCTTTAAATATAATTTAAATTTTATATTTTTGTTATTTTTTAATATTAATTATTATAATATGTTTATTTAAATAAATAATTTATATAATTATTATAATTCAATAATGAATAATTTTAATTAAAATAAAATTTTTTAATCACAATAAAATTTTCATGAAAATTCAACTCAAATTTCAACTGAAAAATTTAATTTTAAAAACTATGCAACAATTATTTTTTCATACTATACAATACAGATTCTTCATATATGTTCAAGATGCAATTTTCTCATTTAATTTGTATTCAGTTTTTTCATCCTTACATTTTCTTCGTTTGTTCCTTCTTTGATTTCTTTTCTACGTTTACTAATAGCTAATTGTAGTGAAAAGTTGAATTCGTTTTGATCACTATGTCCATTGATCAAACAATATATCCACATTATGAAAGGAACTATAATTGTCCAACAGAGTAGATATGCTATTAATATATACTTTATTTTACCATTCATTGCTTGATATAATCCTGTAATGAAAAAATTTACCCACCAATATTTGCGTTCATTTGCCATGTAAAACATGTTGAGTTCATTAACATTTTCAATATCTTTTAATTGTTCTTTCAAAAAATTCAATTTCATAATAGATTCCGAATCCATAATTTAACATCTCCTATTTTAGAGAGTTTCTAATAACCTAAGTTTTTTAGAAATTTCTCAAATATTTTTTGTGGTCAGCAAAAAATATTCAAATCATCATTTTCATGAATTCTACTGATAACCATAAATATTATTATATTGTATTCACATATAAAGTTTTTCGATTTCCTTATTTATAGCCGATGAATAAAATGGACTCAAAAGCTTTAAATTAAACAAAAGATAATTAAAACAAATTTGAAATTAAATCATTGACTCTCTCTTTCTCTCTCTTTAGAATAATTAAAAGCTTAAACAATAGGAAATAAGCAAATAATCCTATAAATAAAATAGGATATCAGATACTTCATATTGAAAACAATAGTCTTAAATACAAAAGAAGATAAAAATGAGACATAATAAAATCATGAGAGGGTTAGTTAATTATGGCTAAAAGATGAGAAGAATTGATTTTAATCAAAATATATTTATATTATTTAAAATTTAAAATTATGGGTTTTTATAAATTAATATTTAAAATTAAATAATTTAATAAAAAAATTTATTATTCAACATTTAAGAACTTTTCAATAAGGACTATAATGAAATATTTCTTTAAATATAATTTAAATTTTATATTTTTGTTATTTTTTAATATTAATTATTATAATATGTTTATTTAAATAAATAATTTATATAATCATTATAATTCAATAATTAATAATTTTAATTAAAATAAAATTTTCATAAAAATTCATTTAAAATTAAATAATTTTATAAAAGAACTTATTTATAATCCTCCTATTTAAAAGAAAAATAAAAAAAAAAAAAATAAATCAATTTTTTTGATATCTGAAATTTATTGCATGATATCTAATTGGACTATAGTTCTTCGTATACAATATCATTAGGATTATTATCTTTTATAGTTAAATTTCCTATATGACAAGTTCCACGAACAAATATCACTCCAATATTATCAATTCTTTCACTAAAAGGAAAAATAGAATTATTTGAAAATATACTGTTGACTATTTCTCCATAATAGCTTAAATCTGAATATATTGCAGAACCAGAGTTATATGCACTATTACTTAGGAATTTTGAATTGAAAACTTTGAATCTATCACCATAATAATTATATATGGCTCCACCATTAAAACTTGCAGTATTATTAATAAATGTAGATTGGTTGATTAGCATATCCTTTGATGCTTCATTAGATATTGCTCCTCCACAGGAATAAGATCCAAGCCCTTTATTATTAATAAAATTTGATTTTAGAATTGTAAAATTTCTTGAATAATAGTTGTATATTGCTCCAGCACCATTTCCTTGATTATCAGTGAAATTACAATTTTTTATTATAACATCACGACCATCATTGTATATAGCTCCAGCACCACCATTTGCTTTGTTATTTATAAATTTTGAATCAATAACTTTTAGATTATCTGATATAGTGTTATAAATAGCTCCACCAATAATAGCTACACTATTATTAATAAATTTACAAGAGATTATACTAAGATTATAACCTTCATTATGAATTCCAGCACCATAATTACTATGAGCATTAGCTATTGTGATATTGGTTAAAGTTAAACTTCCGTTTTCTTTAACTGAAAAAATATTATTCTTTTCCTTACCATCAAGAATAACGTTATCTCCTTCAATAGCTATTTTTTTATCTATTACTAAATTAGTGAAGTTTTCACCAGTGTAAGTTCCAGGAGATATATGTATTGTATCTCCATCAATAGCTTGATTAATTACTGAAACTAATCCACCTTCACTATTTTTATCAATATTAATCGTTGTAGCATTTAAATTCAATATCAAAACTGATATTGCACAAACGATCAATATAGTTGCAAAAAACTTTTTCATTTAATCACCTTTTAAATTTTTTTTGAGGTGAAATTAAGAATAAGATTAAACATGATTAAAATTTATATTAATTCCATTAAATTATCATTAATTATCAATACTTCATTAAATTATCATTTAATTGTAAATTAACATTCTTAATTTTCATACCAATCCATATCTTAGTTTTCACCTCACATTTCTTATTATCATAGTCCCAATATATAGTTTTATTAATTTTCTTCAATTTTTTTTAAGTTAGTATAGATTTTAAGTGTTTTATTAAAACTTTCAAATAAATTATTTCTTCATGAAGGTTTTATTATCATAATATAAAAGTTTTTATCCGTTTTCAATTTCTCTAAATATCCTTGATATTGAAAATGTATACATTTACAACTTTAATATCATTATTATCCATTTTAATTATCATATATAAATCTTTCTTATTGTATTGATTGAGATAGATTAATTTAAACCTATTTTCACTTGTTTTACTAATGCTTAAAAGATTATTACTATTAAGAGACCGTTGCACAATTATTTTAATCAAAACTTAATTCATCTTTAAATTATATATTTAAGTTAATAATAGATTATAAGCTATTTAATTTAGAAATTAAATATTTATATTTATTTATAAGTTTAATAAAATAATTCAAAATAATTTTAATTAAATTTAATCAATTTAAAAATTTTTCTTGATGTAAATTCTTTATTGCTTGTAATAATAATTATGTTTTATGCTTCTTATAATGTATAGTCAAAAATATTAATTCCTCTCATTAGTATTCCAACGACAGCAGGAGTTACAAAGTATAAACAACCTTTAATAAAACTTAAATCCCTATTGATATGAGCTAAATCATTTTCTTTAATATTAGTTAAATCCTCCTCTAATTTGTTAAATTCAGCTCCAAGATGATCAATCTTTTTATCAAATTCATTCCCCAAATGACCCATCTTTTTATCAAATTCATTCCCCAAATAATCCATCTTTTTATCAAATTCATTCCCCAAATGACCCATCTTTTTATCAAATTCAGTCTCCAAATGACCAATTCTTTTATCAAATTCAGTCTCTAAATGACTAATCCTTTTATTTTGATCATCTATTTTTTCATCAAGATGTTTGAATTCTTTTTCATTCAGTTCTTTTAAGTTATCTAATTTTAATAAGATTTTTTCTTCATTGTTCATATTTTAATTTCTCTTCTATTTATTATATATTCTAATTAATTTTTTTAAATAGTATTATAATAAATTGAAATTTAATAGTATATAAATATTACTTATAAAAAAATTAATATTAACTATGATCCATAACACCTCAATTATATAACTTACAAGTAAGAAAGCATTTCTTTTCCTTCTTCTGTGAATTGATATAATCTGCCCCTGATTATCTTCTTCATTTAAATAAATAAATAAATTTTTCTTTTTTAAATGTTTTAAAGCTCTACTCACATCACTTAATGGTATTTATGTTTCTTTTGAAATTTCACTTGGAATTTTTAACTAACAACTCACTTCTTCACATCATTTCATACTTTCGATACAATTTAATATTTCTTTTCCTTTTTCTGTGAGAGAGTAGACTCGTCCAATCCTTTTATCTTCATTAAGGCATACCACTATTTTTTTATCTTTCAAAGTTTTCAATGATCTACTAACTTCTGAAACACTCATATTAGTTGATTTTGCTATCTCAGTCGGGATTTTCAGCTTGTTTTTCAAATTATATAAATAAAATTAAATTAATATATTTTAGTAATATTCATTTTAAAAAAATATTTATTAAGAGCTTTATCAAAACCACTATAGAAAAGATAATTATTAAAAAAAAGAAGATCATCAGACTATGAAAAACCAAATTGATTATTTTTTAAGCTATCATTGAAAATCAATAAATCTCATATTTTTAGTAAAGATATTGAAAAAAAAGGGAGTAAAATCTAAAAAAATACTTTAAAAACAAAAATTCAACTAACTAAAAGAATTCTTAGCTTAAAACTGCTATTTAATATTTAAAATAAAATTAAAGCTATTAAAATACTTTCAAATCTAAGAAAAAATCTTTGATTTTTTTAAACCACTTAATCATTTCTTAATCCGTCTAAACACTTGGACAATCCATCCACATATTTCTGGTAAAGCCTTTATAAAAAGCCACATGAATAACAATATTATTAACACAAACAATGATGTGCCACCACCCCTATTATAACGACGATAACGACGATACCCACGCCTGCGTCTACTCATAAATAAAAAACCTCCTAAAAAAATATAAAAAGTAATAAAAAATTTATTATTTTAAACCTCTTTTCACTACTTTTTCAATCACGATATCAACTTTAGTTTTAATAAAATTAGCATCTTTAATGCATATATCATTTACATATTCTTCACTCTGAAGAAAACAAGGATTAATGCTATATAATCTAATAATTAAGCATGAACAAGCTAATCCCACAAGTACAGTATCTTTGTGCTATTGCCATACGGTTCTTAGACTATTAAAAAGTCCTAAATAGAAAACTTCATTAATGATTTAACCTTAAATCAATACCTACAGACAAACCAGTTCTATCTAACACATTGACTGGAGCATTCTTAACAGTGAAACTCACATAATATTGTCCTACTTTTCTACTCACTATTTTACTTAAAATAAGGCATTTAATGTGGTTTAATAAGCCACAAACTTTAATTCATCCTATTTTAGGTATTAAGTTTGTTTATTTTTTGTTATGGTTTAAATTGAATTTGAATCCTTTAGATGCATTTTGTCACAAAATTTCCTTCCATTGAATGTTTCTATTTTATAGAATATATAGTTTTAATACAACCCCACTCTATAGGACATGGTATTAGTTAATTAAATTCTTTAATTAAATAATAAAAGTATAAACCACACTAATTTCTTTAACCTTAAAAACATTTTCGTCATTATACCAGATAGAACTCAGATTATGAGCTATGAATTCTTATCATTTCCATAATCCTTATTTTAGTGGAATATCTTTTGCAATAATGTTAAATGAAATGAATATAGTTAATATAGAAGTGTCACAATCCTTATTTTAGTGGAATATCATTGCAATAATATTAATTTTATTCTATAATAAATGGTAATGTATTAATAAAATATTATGAAAGCTATTATAATCCAGGGTATAGCTATTATGATTTCATTATCCTCTTTCTGCATTGTTAATTATAAGTATTCTGCTTCAGTTAATCCTAATCTTTTTCTTTCTTTTTATTGGTTTTCTATCCTCCTTTTTGTTTGTAATTTATCTATTATGCTCATATTCCTCTTTTTTATGGTATGTGAAATAGCTATTTACTTTTGTTAGCAGGTTTTCATCTTCTATTTCTTGTATTAATGTCAAAATCTTTATTTAGTGGAATATCTTTTGTAATAAACATAATGGCAATTCTTAGAATGATTATGCATCAAAACACCATCAACAGACTTCATATTAACTCGCAAATTAATAATTATATTCTTTTATATCAGAAATAGCTAATTCCATATCACTTAATACTTCTTTTGATTTATTCACATAATTATCTACACCATGATTGTTTACATTTATTACCAATTCCATTGTTAAATCATCCACTTTTTCTATAAGTAATTTTAATGTAGATAATCTTTTTTTAAGTTCTTCATTAATTTTTGGTGTGTTTTTTGTTGCTATATTAACTATATTATATGTTAATTCAGCTTGTCCATAAAAAATTTCACTACAATCATTTATTATACCTATTAATCTATCATAAGTCAGTTGTGGTGGTGTAAAATGTTTTTCAATAGTTTCACGAGCAATTTTTTCTTTAGTTTCGTATGATATTATTAAGTCATCTATTTGTTTTTTATAAATTATCATTACTTCGGATTGTAAATTATTTTTATCATCATTTTCTTTTTCTTCTTCTTTTTCTTCTTTTATTTTATATTCATCATCAGTATAATCTTTTTTATATAATACATAATATAAATAATATATTGGAATACTAAGTATTCCTAAAACAATAGGTATGCCCCACACACCTAAAAGAAGAACTATTGGTGCTAATAACGAAAATAAGACAATAAACAAACCCATAAATATTGCAAAAATTTGTCCTCCATATATACATTTTTTATCTGAATAACTACCTATTCCTCTTTTTAATCTAATTTTTGAAGCAGCCTTTGATTCTCCAGCATATATAAGTATTTCATCATCAGTTAAAATTCCTATTTTTGGTTCAAGAATATATTTTCTTGAACTACCAAGTGATATGGTGGGTGCTATTATGGGTGTACCTTCAATATCAGTTACAGACCCAAAAGTTTTTTTTGGATAAATTAATGGCCTATTGTCATGACCAATTAATTTTTAGGCATGATGGTATTTATACATAATATTTTCCTAATTTCTTATCAGCATCTCCTTTAGTGAAATTCCAGCTTATTTTACTCATATTTTTATTTCTATAATCACAAATGCTTTAGTTTCCTCAATTAATAATTTTTTACTCCCTATTCTTCTATCTGTGCATTGAATATCCATAACATTAATTTCTATTTCTGCAATGTTAAGCCAACTTGCATGTTTTGGGGGTGTAATTAAACTCAATTTTACTCAATAATCTTTCAGCCTCTTCTTCGTTAAATGTTTCGGTAATCGATTTTATACTATGAATATTTAAATTATCCACTAAAAATCTTAATTTTTCGGCACCATGAAATACATCATCAATTAAGTGTTTAATATATTTTCCAAAGTCTTTTCGTGTTCTTCTATCGGTGACTGTAATATCTCGTTTACCATCTTTAAAATCGACTGCAACAAAAATATTCGTAGTACCATTTCGTTTGTACTCGTAATCATATTTTTCAGGGCTTCCTGGTTTCATTGGAATACTTTTTTTGATTATCTGCAAGAAATTGTTTTGGTTTTTCATCCAAACATATAATAGGATATTTAGGATCATATTCTTTATTAATTATCTGCAAGAAGTTGTTTTGGTTTTTCATCCAAACATATAATAGGGTATTTAGGATCATATTCTTTATTATATAAATCTATAGTATGATACATTCATTCTATGTATTCTCCATCAAGTTCTTGTACACACCACATTCTTTTTGTCCATGGCTTTGTTTGGTTTTTTTTAAAATTAAACGAACAGTTTCACGATTTAATGTCTCAAATCCTTTTTTATTTTTAAGAGTTTCTGCTATGAGTCTGATAGTCCATCGTTTTCTTCCTTTTGGAGGATTAGTGCATGCTAATGCAACTATTTCAGCCTCTTGTTTATCATTGTATTTTTTGGGTTTGCCAGATCGTGGATTATCATATAATGCTCTTTTTAAGCCACCTTCTAAATACCTTTTTTTAATATTTACAACTGTGTTACGATTCACACCTAATAATTTAACAATATTCTTTGTTTTTTCACCATTATTTGCAAGTGATAGGATATTAGCCCTCATTATTTCTCTTGCATTTTTGGTGCCTTTTCTTTTGAATTCATTTAAGGATTCAACTTCATCATCTTTAAGTTTAATCCCTATTAGCATCATATAATATAATATAAATATCAAACTATAATTTAATACACAAAGTATAAAAGCAATAAAATACAATTATAAACTATGACAAATAAAATTCAGAAAAGAGTTGAAATCCATGTTAAAAAGTCAAAATTAACTAAATGGATTAACAGCAATAAAACGAATCCGAGTGTCGTTAAAAAACTATTATTAATCAGACATTTGTACAATGATAAGACTGTTGATGAAGCAAATGAACTCATGGAAATCAGTTTATCTACTGGTAATAGATGGTTAGATGAATGGAATGATGGTGGATACGAAGGATTGCAACCAAAATATAAAAATTGTGGTAAAAAAGCCAAATTAACCGATACACAGTTTAATGAACTGGATGAATGGATGAGTCATAATCATTACTTAAGCACAAGAAAAGTTCATGCTTTCATTAAAGAGAATTTCAAGGTTGATTATTCTCTAAAACAAGTCACCCTAATTGTTCATAAATTAGGATACTCATACAAGAAAGCATATGTTGAACCTTCTAAAATGCCAAAAAATGCTCAAAGAACATTAAAAAAAAACTAAAAAAATATAACTTACATGAGTATTTAATTTTTTTAATGGACGAAGTAGCAACTCAAAATATATCTAATTCACCAACAACTATTTGTAAGAA
>JAITPS010000138.1 GCA_031289325.1 Candidatus Methanovirga meridionalis | reverse complement strand
ATCTTCTCATCAGGAATAAAACCTAAAAAAACAATTCTATCATCATTGTTAGCTATTTTTTTCAAATTTTCTAATTCTTCACCTTTCCCACCAATTAATAATCTTGAATTTTTAATATCCGCTTTTAAAAAGGATCTGATTAAAATATCTATTCTTTTTCTATATATAAGCTGAGATATTGTACCGATTGTATAAGTTTCATCATTCTTTGATGTAGGGAAAAATCCATTAGAAATACAATCTCTTACAACTGAAATATTATCAGAATCTATTGAATAACGTTCAGTTAGACTTTTTGCTAAATCATCACTTATTACAATTATTTCTCTACATTTTAATGCTGATTTCATCGCAATTTGAAAATCAACTTTATGCATCATCTGCTTAAATTTGGATTCAGATATTTTTTGTTCTAATGGTATTAAATCATGGATAGTAACCACAGTTTTGTTTTTATCCAATCTTTTTGATAACTCTGGCATTATAGCATGATAAATATCAGCTTCAGCTAATAAAGATGGGATTTTGATATGAGTATAAATTGTAGATATGAGCCTATTATTTATTTTAAACCTGTTAGAATAAGAAAATTTTTCTATATTATCAAAATAAGAAAATTTTTTTAAATTTATCCAATTATAATGTTCAAGTGCATCGGCTAACATTTTTGCATAACTACCAACACCCCCTATTGCATTACTAAATACTGGAGAAATTAAACAAACCTTCATTTTTTGACACCTTCAATCATACTTTTCTATATTTAATAAATTACATGTTAATCATATTAATGCTGGATAACAATTATGAAATAGTCAAAATAAAAATAATTGTTCCCAATATTATGGATATAGTTTAATGCTATGGATATAGTTTAATGCATATGCATGTTTTGCTTGAGATTTTAGTGTTTAGTCTTTATCTTTTTCTCCAAGATCAAAAGATAATCTTGGGTGACTATAATAATATTTAAGAGTTTTAAATGTTTCATAATGAAAATCAGCACTTGTATTCTTTTCAAATAGTTCTTCGTTATAACAATCATCTCTTAGGAAAAATGCATTAACCCCATTAAAATCACAACCTATAAGAGTGTATCCTTTACCCCCCCCCCCCTAAATCATGTAATGCTTGTAAGCTAGCCCCATAATTGATATCCCCATCCCAAGTCTTTTTAGTTTTCTTTTGTATCCATAATGTTGGAGGAAAATATGTGCTATTATACTCTATAATAAGTACACGAGGAGTATAACTTTTAATAGCTTTCCAAACCCAATAGTCGGTAGAGTCTATATCTATGGACATTAAATCTGGAGATTTAGGAATATTAAATTCTTTAAAAATAGATTCTATGTTTTCGGGAGTTATAAATGAATTCTTTATTTTTAATTGATTTTTTAAAATAGGTTCCTTAAAATTTTTTTCAATCCTTGAAAAATATTCCTCATTTGCTTCTATCCATAAACCTTCCCACTCTTTTAAAAGTAAAAGTGCAGTATTGGATTCTAATCCATCTTGTAAACCAAATTCTACAAAGTATTTATTAGTAGTTTTTATACGGTTAAATATTTCTTGTATTATTCCATCTTCACCATTTTGAGAAAATGAAGATTTTCCATAGTGTGTAATTCTTTTAGAGTTTAAATATTTTGGATTATTGTATAAATTTTTAGATAGATACTCTGCATGAGCCATGAGAGCATCACTACCTCTGAGAACTATACCAACATTGGATAAAATGGACTTTATTTTTAACTTTATTTTTATTTGAATTTTTTTAAGCATATTATATCTCCAGTTATATTAATTCTAAATACTTATTAATTACTAAATAGTAAAAATTCCTATAAATTTCCATAATTTTGGAAATTTAGATAGATTCAACACTGTAAATCTATCATGTGGTTTTACAATTGAAAAATTAATAAAATATACTAATTTGACGATGCGAATATGGTCTAAACTTTTTCTCTCCAAAAACCAAAATTTGGATTTTAAATTTCCATCCTCTTTTTACAGTGCCTAACTGTGTTATTCTCTTTTAGATAATTATTCAGCTGTATATTGGATAGTAATGATTAAATCATACTTTTGTATACTTCAATGATTTGTTTTATCATTTGTTCTGGATAATGTTCTTTAGCAAAATCCAAATTTGATTTTATATCACAATTAAATTTTTTCTCTTTTAAATCATTAGCTAAATTATTTATTGAAGATATATGGGTTTTATTTTTAATATCTTTTGGAATATCAGCATCTTCAAGAGTTATAACTGGTTTACCACATGCCATAGCTTCGATTATAGGTAAACCATAGCCTTCTAAAAAAGTTGGAAAAACAAAAACATCAAGAGAATTATAAAAATTAGTCATTTCATCAGCAGGAATAAAACCTAAAAATTTAATCCTATCATTGTCATTAGCCAATTTTTTTAAATTTTGACACTCTGCACCTTTACCTCCAATTAAAAGCTTGGAGTTTTTAATATTGGCTTTTAGAAATGATTTAATTAAAATATCAATTCGTTTTCTTTTACCTAATCCTGAAACAGTGCCTATTATATATTCTTCATGTTCAAAATACTCTGGGTGAAAATCTCGAGAAATAGCTGGTTTGATTATATGAATCTTATTAGAATCTACATCAAAGTTTTTCATTAAATCATTTGCAGTTTCTTGATTATCAACAATAATTTTTTTACATTTAACAGTTTTTTGTATTGCTTTTTTAAATAAAAATTTTGTGAAATATTTAGCTAATGAATTACCTTCAACATATCTCATACCAAATAAATCATGCACAGTAACAACGGATTTATTTTTATTTAAAGAAAAAACATCTAAAGGCTGTAATGCATGGTATATATCCGATTTACCTATTTTAATAAAAGTTTCAAATATGAAAAAAAAATAATCCACCGGTGTATTTGTCAGGTATTTTTTATTATCTTGACTTATTAACTTAACTTTTATACCTTTTTCTTTTTTCATTCCAGCATATACTTCCTTTGAATAAGTTCCTATTCCTCCAATTCGTGCATTAAAAGATATTGATATTAAAGTAAGATCCATATTATGTCCTCATATTATTTTACAGCCAATATTTACAGATATGTCAATTAAAAGATTTAAAACTTTTTATTCCAAAATTCACCCCATAAATTAGCTTAACTCCTTTATTATAATAGTGTATATTGGATACTAATTTTGGATACTAATTTTCTTTTAATTTAGTTTTAACGATTTTTTAGATTAAAAAAATTTTAGAACTCAATTTATTTGCACTCCAAAATATCCTTTTAAATTTTTACATATTATCTTACCTGATATAAAAGTCTTTTGTTCTTATTGTGTCATCTATAAATGGTGTTGAAACTTCTTGAAGTGTGGTATTTTCTGTAGCTATTATGGAATGTTTTATATTTGGTTCTATTCTAATGGTATCATTTTTAGAAAAATACTCTTTTTTATCTTCAAATTCTATGTAACCTGCACCTTTAAGAATATACATGGTTTCATCTTTTTGTTCATGATAATGGAAAGAAGTTTGATAAGATTCCTTTATAAATAGTTCTTTTGTTAGATATTTATCTGTGTGTATCAATATTTTCTCATAGCCCCAAGGTTTATCTGTCCTATTTTTATATTCTTTTTGAATTAATTCTAATTCTTTATTAGTATCAATAGCCATCCAAAATAAATCATCTTCTTTATAGTAAGCTATTTTATTTTCTTTCGCCATCAATGGGAATAAATTTTTTTCTATGTCTCCTTTTTCAAAATCAGCAAAGTCCATTTGACCTTTGGAGAAATATACTCCTCCATTAATATAATAATCAAGTAATGGCTTTTCTTTAAATGAAATTATTTTATCACCACTAAGTTCAACAATTCCATAAGGAGATTGCATTTGAGTTATAAAAATTGAAAAAGGATAATCTGATTGTTGTCCATGACTGATCATTCTCCTTAAATTTAAATCAGCTACAACATCACCATTTCGTATTATCACTTGTTTTTCCTCATTTAAAGCTTCCATTCCTAATCGTATAGCATTAAGAGTTCCTAATGGTTCATCTTCTATTACATAATGAAGTTTAAGTCCTTTATACTGGTCTCCATATCGTTTTTTTATTTTTTCATTTAAAAAACCAGTTAATAAATAAACTTCTTCAACACCAGCATTTTTAAAGTCAAATAATTGCTTATCAAGTATTGTATAATTATCCTTTATTTCAATTAGGGGTTTTGGAATTTTTTCAGTTATTGGTCTTAATCTTTTTCCAAATCCTCCACTAAGTATCATTCCAACAGTATTTGACATGATATTCTCCTTGTATTTTCATTAATTTAAATAAAATATTTTTTTTTTTTATTTATATTTCCTTATGAAAAAGTTTTTAAATTTTGAAGTATAAATTTTTTTATTAAATTATAGTTACTATGATAAAGTTCTTAAATTTTGAACGATAAATTTTTTTATTAAATTATTTAATTTTAAATATCATTTTATAAAAATCTATAATTTTAAATTTTAATTAATTTAAATAAATTTTAATTAAAATAAATAATTTTAAATTAATATTTTTTAATAATATTTATTTTTAAAAAAGTTATTTATTAAGAATTTTATCAAAACAACTATATTTAATTTTACATATTAATTTATAAAAATCTATAATTTTAGATATATTTTGATTAATATAAATAATTTTAAATTAAAGTGCCTTTTTTGATAAAAATCAAAAATTATATATCGAAATTGGAATATATTGTTCACAGAAAATAAGAAAAATAATTGTCACCAAATCTGTAAATTTTACCATATTTGCAATTATATTATGCTTAGTATATGCAATTAGATTGCACTTAGTATATGCAATTAGATTGTACTTAGCATATATTATCTTTTGATAAATTTATATAGTTTAGATACAAATATAGGAAATATATTATTTATAGAGAACAACTTAATAAAAATATTTATGGCTAAGTTGAATGGAATTGAAACTGCATTTATTCTTGTTGTAATCTTATATCTTTTATAATATTGCTTGATTTTGTTTAAAAAATATTTTTGAAATTTGATATCTAAATCAGTGTTTAAATATATCTTTGTCATATCGACTGTTAATTCTGTTATAAATGGGTAATTATCATTATTTTTAAATTCATTCATTATTTTTAAAAAGCCGTTGAATTGTTTATTAACTAATGGTTTTGTAAAATTTTGGGAAGTTGAACCACTTTTAGAGATATTTTTCGTCATTACCTTGTAAATATATCCATAATAATCATTTAAAATAATAATATTCTTACTTTTTAAGTAATAAAGGCTTGAAAAATAAACATCTTCATATAAGTCTTTTTCTGGAAATTTAATATTATTTTCAATCATTATACTTTTTTTGTAAATTTTTGTCCAAATCATTGTTGGAAATCCTAAACTCATTAAAGCTGGAAATTCTTCTATTGAATTAATATTAATAATATTTTTAAATTTATCTAATATATGCCTATATTTTTTAGATTTACAATCAAAAATTTGTTCATATCTACAACATACACAATCTGCACTATTTGAAATCAATGTGGAATATAATTTATCACAGATATCAGGAGCATATTCATCATCTTGATCTAAAAACATCATATAATCTGCATGTGCATATTCAATACCTATGTTTCGAGGTTTGGAAGCTGTTCCACTATTTTTTTTTAAAAAAATACTTTTAATATTTTCATATTTTTTAGAGAATTCTTTTATAATGTTTTGTGTTCTCTCATTTGAGTTGTCATCAATAATAACAAGTTCAATATTTTCAAAACCTAAGCTTTGATTAATAACAGATTCAATAGCTATTTTGATAGTATTTTCTCCATTATAAGTGGGTATTATAACACTCACTAAAGGAGTTTTAGTTTTAGTGGAGTATACTTCATTCATTGGATTAATATTTTGTATCTTTTCTCTATTACCTGTTGATTCAGTATCAGAAATCGATTTATCTTCATCTTTAATTATATCCATAGTTAATCCACCACATTCATCTGAAACTCTTTTATTAATTAATATCGTTTGAGGATATTTCAAATCCAATTTATAAGATGTTATTCAAGTTTTTACTCATTAATGTACTACATAAGTAAAAATCGTTTTTAGTAATGTATTGAGGTTATAAACTTCTTAAAATGCTTTAAAAAATAAAGTATTGCGAATATTGAATAAAATATTATAACTTCAATAGTTCAATTTGACACACATAGAAAATAATCTTTGATTTCCCATTTCAAAAAGTTTGTTATATACTTTTTAGATGATTAAAAAAAAAAATAAAATTAATTTAAAAGCAATAGTTTTACTACAACACTAACAAAAAGCAGCGAGAACTATACTAATACCTTGAACACGACTAACATCATTGTTCAAATGATTCAAGTCATATCTTTAATATTATTTAAATTATTTTTAATATCTTTGACTTCTTTCTCTAAATTATCAATTTTAAATTAAAATTCTTTTCCAAATTATCAAGTTTAAATTGATATCCGTTACATTATCAATTATTAATACTATTACTTTTATAATAGTCCTCTTTAGGATTCAATGTAAATAACTAAAAAAATATGATTTTGAGTAGTATCCCAACAACAGCAGGAGTTACAAAATATAAACAACCTTTAACAAAACTTAAATCCTTATTGATATGAGCTAAATGATTTTCTTTAATATTAGTTAAATTATATTCTAATTTGTTAATTTCAGTCTCCAAGATAACCAATTTTTTTATCAAATCCTGTTCCAAGATAACCAATCTTTTTATCAAATTCAGTCTCCAAATGATCAAATCTTTTATTTTGATCATCTATTTTTTCATTAAGATGTTTGAATTCTTTTTCATTCAGTTCTTTTAAGATATCTAATTTTAATAAAATTTTTTCTTCACTGTTCACATTTTACTTCCTCTTCTATTTATTATGTATTACTTTCATTTAGGGGATTAACAATAATTTTATTAGTTTTCAAATCACACTACAAAATAAACTATTAAGCAGTAAACTAAATTAACATCAATAACAAAGAATATTAATTCATTAATCAAACAATTCTTTTAAATCATCATACTCTTTTACACTTAATTTATTATCACTAACAATATTATATTACTTCCCTTAACTTTTGTAACATATTACTCGCACTAAATAACATACATAAAACCGTTTAGATTTTTCCAAAATTGAAATTTAACTACTTAAGAATGGATTTAAATAATCTTATCCATGTTAAAAAAGTTTGGTGAAGTACTATATTAACTATCTTTTTAACAAACTAATCTCATTATCTAATAAATTAACTGAAATGAATGTTTACGAAGCTGTAATATATTATAACAAACATTAATGAATACTATTGGTTTTTTGATAATTTAAGCCATATAATCATGATAAATAATGATATAAAAGAAATTTTTATCGTGTCCTTTATTTCAAAAACCTAATAAAAATTTAAAAAGAATACTAACACAAGAAGCTAAAATAACACCAAGAACACCTAATGTTATTTTATTATTCCAGCTTAAATCATTCTTTAAAATCCCCATATCCTGAGTAATATTTATTAGATTATTATTAATATGAGTTAAATCGTTATTAATAGGTGTTAAATCATTATTTTTAATATTGCCAAGTTCTTCTTTAATATCATTATTACTTTCTTTTAGTTCTTTAATTAACTTTTTTAATTCTTTTAACTCTTCATTCATTTTCATGACAACCTTTTATTATTTATTTATGATAATATTTTTTTATCTTTTTTTTAATACTTATTGATTAGTTTTGAACTACATTATCTATAAAAACTTATTTAAATTGTCTAAAATATATTTGAATAAGTAATACAAACATTATTTTTATATTTCAAATCATTAATCTTTTTTTCATAATCCTCAGGATTTCTTTTCATTCTAAACCTATCTAAGTTTTTATAAATTTTTTTCCCTATTTTTTCATTTTCTTGACTATGAATTTCATAAAACTTATTAAATACCTTTTTAACTTCGTTATGCACTTTAGAATTTTTAAATATTTTTTAGTAATACTCATTTTTAAAAAAAATCATTTATTAATAATTTTATCAAACCCACTATATTTAAATTTTGCTATTACAATAAACTCTGTCAAGTTAAGGATTTTTCTTTTTATTTTTTCTTTAAAATCATCCTATTTTTACAAGAAGTTAAAACTTTACACTCCCCATTTTCACTCTCTTATTTATTATTATTAAAATTAAAATCTTTTTGAACAACCTTAAACATAGGGAGAATATCCTTAGGTACATTAACTTCTTCAATTTTCTTTTTAGACTTATTTTTTTGATATATGTATTCTTGAGCAAAAGAACGACTCATAATTACAACATCTGAAAAATCAATATTGATCTCTTCATTTGGAGAATTATTTAATTCATCAAATAAATTTTTAGCTGAAGAATTCATCCCTAAATTTTTATGTATTTTGTCTTTAACTTTAATTTCAACTATTTCTTCATTCATTTCAAATCATCACACTATTATATTCATATTTCGTGAAACCATTAATTTCAATTAAACCATGATAATTTTGTACTTGATTTTTATTTAATCTTAATGAAATTAAAGTTCCTTTAAATATATCACCATTGTCTAAAATCTCATATTTATAATTTTTCCTATTTTTTATATGCAGACAACCTTTACCTGAAATAATTAATGCACTTCCTTCATTTGCTTCAACAACTAATTTTAATGTTGTCCATAATCCCATACCCCTACTATTATCTTCTTTTTTAAGCACAGAAGTGTTAGACACAGCTTTTGAGATAGCATCACATTCATCAATAAAAGATATTCCATTTTTTCTTAAAACTTCCAGGTATTGTTAATCCATCATCCATCACACAAATATCTAACTTTTCCTCATTAGGATATTCTTGAGCATAAGCATATCCTTGACTTGCTAATCCTTCTTCAAAAGGTGTGTGATTATAAATATTGTTAGTAAGTTCATTAATAATATGGAATCTTACTATAAATCCACCATAATCATCATCAATATTTTCAGCCATTGAAGCATCCACATCATTACTACTTTTTTCATCCAGAGATTTAGGAAGTACTGTATATGGAGTTCTTGTATCAGTCTGTTCACCATCAAGAATCTTTTTAACACAACTCATAATATTATTATGAGTCCGTATTTTCTGAATTTTTCTTTCTCTTATTTGACATAACAAGGGTATTAATGTTGTTGGTGCTAAAAAAGAGTATTTAGAAGTGTCTATATTTGATCCATTATTGTCTTTCATTATTTCTTCAAATTTTTTATAATCATCATATAATGTATGATCCAGTATATATAATTCCTCCTTATAACATTAATTAGTAATACTTTTTCTATACTTAAATAATACTATTTTTATTAGTTTTGAACTGCACTCTTTGATTGAATATATAAACAATATAATTAATATTTTTAGTTATAGTTATTGTGAAAAAGTTCTTATAAATTTTGGATGATAATTTTTTTATTAAATTATTTAATTTTAAATATCACTTTATAAAAGTCCATAATTTTAAATTTTAATTAATATAAATAATTTTAAATTTTAATTAATATAAATAATTTTAAATTTTAATTAATATTTAAATTTTAATTAATATAAATAATTTTAAATTAATATTTTTTAATTATATGTGTTTTTAAAAAAGGTTATTTATTAAAAACTTTATCAAAATTATTATACACTTAAATACTCTAAAAAATAATTTTCATGATAAAAAATATTAGTTTATGTATAACATTTAAATAATAAGCAAACACAAATATATAAAATAATGTCAAATGAAAACTTATTAAAAAAATTATTATTAAAAAAATTATTATTAAAAAAATTATTATTAAAAAAATTATTATTAAAAAAATTATTATTAAAAAAATTATTATTAAAAAATTTTTATATTATTTTAATAAAAAATGGAGTTTTTATAAATGAAAATAGAAAAAGAAGGAGAAAAAATACTTAAGGAATTTTCAAAATCATTGGAAACCATTGATAATCTTGAAGAAATTCACTACATTATAGACAATGTAAATCTGAGTAGAGAGGATGATGCTCATGTCCATAATCCTGAAAAAATCATGAGAAATGCTAAAACCAATAAGGAAGGAAATATAACTGTTGAAAAAGCAAATTGGGTAAAATAAAACTTTATTCTTGAATTTTATTCATTAAGAATTTATTTCTTATTAAATCCATCTTAAATTAGATAGGAATTTTTATTAATGTTTAGGATATTTGTATTGAATTAAAGAGGCAAAATATGAGAGTAGATTTAATTTTAGAACTTTTAGATATTCCTGGTCAGTTAGTTAATATTTTATCCCCAATAAGTGGATTTGGAGCTAATTTAGTTACTGTTATCCATAGAAGGGATGATAAGAATGATGATGGTATGATACCAGTTCAAATAACTTTAGAAGGAAAACAAGAAAGTTTAATTCAATGTATTGATAAATTAAAAGAAATGAATGTAACAATTTTAGAAATAAATGGTGTTGTTTCAAAAGAGAAAATAAGAACAATTTTAATTGGGCATGTTATTGATACAGATATTAGAAACACATTGGATAGGATAAATAAAGTTAAAGGAGCATTTATTGTTAATTTAGAAATTAAATTATCCGATGAAAACGAATCATCTGCAATGTTAGTTATTGAGACTGATTATGGAATGAAAGATATGGTTTTTAGTAAAATCAAAGAAATAGCTAATGAAAAATCATTGTTGGTTGTTAATGAGGTATAAAAATAGATTATGTTTAATTTAATATGCGATTAGATAGAAACTAAGATTGGATTTATTTTAAAATCTTGGATTAGATATGGAACTAAGATTAGATTTATTTTAAAATCTGAGATTAGATATGAAACTAAGATTAGATTTATTTTAAAATCTTGGATTAGATATGAAACTAAGATTGGATTTATTTTAAAAGATTTTATGGATAGTGATTAAATGAGAATTTGTTTAGTGGGATTTGGAGCAGTAGGGCAAGGAGTGGTTAAAGCAGTGTCTTTAAAAAAAAAAGATATAAAAAATAAATTTAATATAGATTTAAAAGTTGTTGGTGTTTCAGATTCATCTGGATCAGCTATTAATCAAGAAGGTTTAGATGAAAAATTACTTCTTGATATAAAATCAAAAACAAATAAGGTTTCTAATTATCCTAAATATGGAAGTAATACCATTCAAGGAATAGAACTTTTAGATGGTGTTGATTATGATTGTTTAATAGAAGCAACACCAACCAATATAGAAACTGGAGAGCCTGCTAAATCATTAACTTTTAAAGCATTTAAGGATAAAAAAGATGTTGTCACATCTAACAAAGGTCATTTAGCATTATTTTTTAATGAAGTGATTAGCAAGGCAAAGGAAAACAATGTAAATTTTAAATTCGAAGCATCCGTTGGTGGAGCTATGCCAATAATTAATTTTTCTAAAAAAACATTGGTAAGTTCTAAAATTGAATCTATTGTAGGAATTTTAAATGGTACAACAAATTTTATTCTCTCAAGAATGACTTCAGAAGGATCATCATATAAAAATACTCTTGAAGAGTCTCAAGTTCTTGGAATAGCTGAAACTGATCCAAGTCAAGATGTTGAAGGTATAGATGCTGCATGTAAAACAGTTATATTAGCAAATTCTATTTTAGGTATTGATTGTGTTTATGATGATATTGAAATTGAAGGAATTTCTAATATTACCTCTGAAGCTATTGAACTTGCTAAAAAGGAAGGTTATCTTATAAAATTAATAGCTGAGGTTTCTAAAGATAATCTTAAAGTTGGTCCACGATTAGTTAAGAAGAATAGTTCTTATGCTGTTGAAGGCACATTAAACATGGCAACCTTAAAAACAGATTTAGCCGATGATGTAACAGTTATTGGAAAAGGAGCAGGATCTCTTGAAACTGCATCAGCTATTTTAACAGATGTTATTAATATTGGAAAATCAAAAAATTAATATCATTAATAATTTTTAGATTATTATTTAAAGGAAATAGAAAATATGATTGACTGGGAAAAAACACCTGCAGCAATTTATCGTGCTAGGAAAGATAAATTAAAACCTGTTTTTGAAACCGATCCTATAACCCTTGATGATTTAATAAACATTGATGTGCAGAAAAAAATTCTTTTTGAAAATACTGAAAAATTTATTAAAGGTGAACTTGCCTCTCATGCTTTAATTTGGGGTTCGAAAGGAACAGGAAAATCTTCTTTAATTAAAGCAATTTTAAATCACTTTTTTAATAATGGATTAAGATTAATTGAATTTTATAAAGATGATTTAAATGCTTTAGTAGATATTAGTGATGAAATTAGAGCATTACCTTATAAATTTATTGTCTTCTCAGATGATTTATCTTTTAATTTAGATGATTCAAGTTATAATGCTATTAAAAGTATTATTGAAGGATCTATTGAACTACCACCTAAAAACATTCTAATTTATGCAACATCCAACCGAAGACATTTAGTTCCAGAATATTTTTCTGATAATGAAGGAACAATAGTTGATAATGGTGAAATTCATTATACTGATAATGTTGAAGAGAAGATTTCACTTTCTGATAGGTTTGGACTATGGATTCCTTTTTATCAAGGAAATATTAAAGATTATTTGAAAATAATTGATTCTTATTTTCCAAATGTATCTAATAGAGAAGAATTACACATAGAAGCTAAAAAGTTTTCATCCTTACGTGGAGGTTCAAAAAGTGGTAGAACAGCCAAACAATTCTATATTTTATATAACGACCTTTTTCAATAGCTAAAGAAGTAGTTATTATTTAAAAAAATAATATTTAAAAAAATAATATAGTGTATGAAATAATATTTTTAAGTACAGAAAAACTTCGTTTTTCTAATTGAACAAGTTCAATAATGAG
>JAITPS010000134.1 GCA_031289325.1 Candidatus Methanovirga meridionalis | reverse complement strand
TTATTTATATTGATTAAAAATTATTTATATTAAATTAAAATTATTTATATTGATTAAAAATTATTTATATTAAATTAAAATTATTTATTTTAATTGAAATTTAAAACTATAAATTTTTATAAATTAATATTTAAAATTAAATAATTTAATAAAAAAATTATCATTTTAAAAAATTATCATTTTAAACTTTAAGAGCTTTTCCATAAAAGACTATATCTTATTTTATAATTTAATAGCTATTTGAATTCACGATAAAAATCATTTAATGATTTTTTAGTATTATCATTTAATAGATTCTTTTTTACTCCTTGAATTGCTCCTTCAAAAGCCCGAAGCTTATTAATACAAGTAGAAGGATCTTTTTCTTTTATCTTCAACCAAGCTTCTCTTGATCCAATTTCTTTTAATTCTTTTAAAGAATAAATCCCAATATCATTTAATTGTTTTTCTGAAACCTTCCCAATATTGATTAAATCCGATAATTTTTCCATAAAATCATAACCATCATTTAATTTAATAATAATTAATAAAAACTTTTTAATTTATAAAAAATAGCAATTCTATCAACTTAAGAATTTTTGACTAAAGATTTCTACTAAGATTTTGTTTATAAAAGCTTTATTTTTAATTTCAATCCAAATTTAAAAAAATAATTTTCTTAAGTTGACATCTTAAGTTGACAGTATTATAAAAATATATTAATAATTTATTAATGAAAATACAAAGAAAATACAAAAAATAATTATATTTTAAATTATTAATATACATTTAAATCAATAATACATTTAAATTAATAAAATTAATTAGGAAAAAACAAATGTACAAAATAAAAGGAATATATGATGGAAAATATTTTAAATTTGAAACCCCACTACCAAGTATGGGTAAATATGAAATTGAAATAAAATTTATTAAACCAATAAATAATTCCCAAGAAAAAATCCTTGAATTTTTCAATATATGGGATAAAAACGATGAAAATTTTGAAGAAATTATAAAAGAGAGAAAAAATTTTTCATTGGATAGGATGGAAATATGATATTTATTGATAAATTTAAAGAATTGATGAAAAACACTACGAATATAAATAAAAACTTCAAAAACATCCCCTTCAGATTTCAACTTTAGAAACATCGATTTCACCAGACATTAATTTAGGAAGTAAAAGGTCTCTTGTTTTGGTTAATTTTTTATTTTCTATGTTATTATTATAAATTTCTTCAAAAATTGGACTAACTATTAAATTAAACCTTTCTAAAGCTTCATTTGTTGGGTTTAACAATTTAATTTTTTTAACATTGGTATTGTTTATTGCTTGCATTGTTGTTCCTAAAGATAGATTGTTTTTCATTGTATCAATTGATCTGACAATAAAAATGACCAAATATAATAAAAGCTATCTTTAGAACATTTGAGTCCACAAAATCCTGTTGAAAATATGTACTTAACAAGTATACTTTCCGAATATTCATCTATCATTATCAATTTTCTTGAATCTTTCATTTTAGCAAACCATGCACTTTTTGGAGCTGGTTGCATATTAGCTCTACTTGGACGATTATTATATGATATAATGGGTAAAATATTGTCTATTTTATCTTCATTAACATTAGCAGTAGCAACATAAAATTTACTACCTTCAAATTCTTGAATTCCAGAACTAATTATTTTAGAAAGTTTATTACTTCCCAAATAATCAATTTCCCATTCAACAGGAATTTCACCAAAATCACTTGATTTAAATTCATTTTCTTTAAATGGTTCAAATTTTACAAACCATGACTTAAAAATTTCATTTATCTGTTGTTCTAAATTTTTATTTATCTTTTCATTAATTTCAATTTTTTCATTAATTTTATTTAAAATCTTAGCTATTGCCTTTTGTATATTAATTGAGGGTAATAATAGTTCTAAATTTCCTATATCTGATGGTTTTATAGAAGGATAAGCAGACATGCTTTGTTCAGCTATTATATGTAATGATCCAATTATGTGTGATTGTGTGAGATAATAATATAAAAAATCAGAGTCTATTATATCAATTTTAGTTGAAATAACTGCAAATCCTGTTGATACTAATAAATTAGAGATTTTTTCTTTAATAATCCCATGATGTCTTTGATTAGGTCTAACAGTAGAAAATATTATATCATTAATTTTAACTTTCCTTTTAGCCCTGCTTGGGATTTTATCAATCAAAGGATTAAAATGATGAATTTCATTAATTTTATTTTCAGTAACATTTCCAGTATCAAGATAATTTATAAATTCCCAATTATCTTTATTAGAATAAGATTCTTGATTAAAATCACATAATTCTTTTAAAGCATACCTTTTCATATTTTTTTAACCTATTGCATTCGTAGTTAATGTTCGTAAAAATTTGTGAGGATGTGTTTTATTGGAAGTGTGAAGTTTTAATCTCTGGTGATAACCTATGATTTTTTCTGAAAATAAATAAATAAAAAAGATTAATAATTTATTATTCTTATCAGATTTTTTATCTTTTAGAATATAATTAACTTATCAGACTTTTTATCTTTTTAGAATATAATTAAACTCTTATATAAAATTGTAATAGCTAATTATACTCATGTTCCTTCTTGCCAATCATCAAGATAAAGTTTTTGACGATCACTTAAACTATCAATTTCAATACCCAATGCTTTTAATTTTAAGTTAGCTATTTCATAATCAAGTTCATCAGGAGCTTTAATCACATCAACATTAAGATCATTTTCAAGAATATATTTAGCAGAAAGTGTTTGAGAAGCGAAACTTAAATCCATTATTTCAGCAGGATGACCTTGACCTCTTTTAGCAGACAAATTAACCAATCGTCCATCGGCAAGTAAATAGATTTTTCTTCCGTCTTTTAAGCTAAACTCTTCAATACTATCTCTTACTTCTTTAACAGATGATGAAAAAGACTCCAAATCATGCCTATTAATTTCTACATTAAAATGTCCTGAATTAGCCAATATACAACCATTTTTCATGTACTTAAAATCATCTCCACTTACAACATTAATGTTTCCTGTTGCTGTAATTAATAGATCAGCATACTTAACAGCATCACGAACTTTCATTACTCTGTATCCATCCATTTTTGATTCTAATGCTCTAATAGCATCAACTTCAGTGACAATTACATTAGCCCCTAAACCACTGGCTCTTATTGCAATGCCTCTACCACACCAACCATAACCACAAACAACAATTGTTTTACCAGCTATTAATAAATTACTTGTTCCCATAATAGAATCAAATGTAGATTGACCAGTCCCATACCTGTTATCAAAAAGATATTTAGTGTAAGCATCATTAACAGCTATAACTGGAATTTTTAATGCTCCATCATTATTCATAGATTCTAATCTATGAACACCAGTAGTTGTTTCTTCACATGCTCCTTTAACTTTTTTAAGCAATTCTTTTCTTTCTTGATGAAGAACCAATATCATATCAGCACCATCATCAATAATAATGTCTGGTTTATAATCAAGAACTTCATTTATTGTTTGATAATATTCTTCATCATTTTGTTCTCTCCATCCATGTATGTTTAAACCTAATTCTACTCCACCTGCAACTGCATCATCATGTGTGGAAAGTGGATTACAACCAGTCATAGCAACCTCTGCTCCTCCAGCTTGCAAAGTTAATCCTAAGTTAATGGTTTTTGGTTCTAAATGTAAGCAAGATCCAATAGTAATTCCTTCAAAAGGTTTTTCTTCTTCAAATTGCTTTTTAATTGTCTCAAGAACAGGCATATGTTTTTGAACCCATTCAATCTTTCTAACACCTTCGGTTGCTAAACTTTTATTTTTAATATTGCTCATAATAACACCTAAATTGTGAAATTCAATTCTTTTAGCTTTAATCATAGTAGTTATATTAAAATTTTTATTATAATCAAATTTCAATTCATATTCAATTTTAATAACTACAATCAATTTCAATAACTACAATCAATTTCAATAACTACAATCAATTTCAATAACTACAATCAATTTTAATAACTACAATCAATTTTAATAACTACAATCAATTTTAATAACTACATTCAATTTTTAATTTATATTAGCTGCCACTTAAGAAAATTATTTTTTTTAAACTTGGATTGAAATTAAAAATGGAGCTTGTATAAGCAAGATTTTAGATAGAAATTTTAATCAAAAATTCTTAAGTTAACAACATTGATATTATATCTATAAAACATTATATAAATAAAGTATATAAATGATAAGATTTAAATAATTTATTTATTTAAATAATAAAAATTTATGTAAAGAATAACTTAAATTTAAATATTATTTGAAATATTTATCATTAAAAAATTTGAAATATTTATCATTAAAAAAAATAATTTGATTATAAAAATAATTTGATTATAAAAATAATTTAATTATAAAAATAATTTAATTGTATTCATCATAGAAAAGTTCTTAAATTTTGAAATGATAATTTTTTTATTAAATCATTTAATTTTAAATATTATTTTAATTTTAAATATTATTTTAATTTTAAATATTATTTTAATTTTAAATATTATTTTATGAAAATCTTTAATCTTAAATTTTAAATAATATAAATATATTTTGATTAATATAACTAACTTTAAATTAATATTTTTTAATAATATTTATTTTTAAAAAATTTATTTAATTAAGAACTTTATCAAAAATTAAGAACTTTATCAAAACTAATTTTATCAAAACTAATATAATAAAAAAATTAATTTGTATTAATTTGTATTATATCTAATATATAATCAAGATAATATTTATTAAAATTAATAGCCTTATTAAAATTAATATCTTGAAAATTCAAAATATTGGATAATTGCATATGATTAATCATATGCCGGGGTGGCTCAGCTGGTTAGAGCGCACGGCTCATAGGGTTTTGTAGTTGCGTTCGTCTCATTCCTGGGATACCGTGAGGCCGCGGGTTCGAGTCCCGCCCCCGGCATTATCACTCTTAAATTATCTTAAATGATTTACAATAAATTTTTCTTTAAAAACTCTTCAATCTAATAATTACCTATATTTAAAATGTATTCTATTTTTTAAAATATGCTCTATTTTTCATTCGCAAGCTCTTTTTTGTAATATTCAAATAATCATCTTAAACAACAATGGATTTTGATTAATTTTTTCAATATACAACATTGTAAAATCAGAAAATATCCATGAATGTAAAGTTTTAACCTCCTGTGATATCCTATGATTTTTTCTTCCGAAAACATCTGGAAAACATGTGAAACAGGTGAAATATTATACAAGAGAAAATCAGAATATATTAATAATTAATTTAATAGGAATAATTACCCATACAATAAAAAAAGTTAATGAACAGATTTTAAAGAAAGTTCCGAATGCATTAAGATTAGTTTAATTTTAAAATAAGTTTATAATTTAGAGGAATTACCTCAATTGGCTCTTCCAATAATGATAGGCTGAGATGACATAATTATGAAATATTTGTGCCAATTGAGGAATTATTTTGCAGAGAAATTCAAATCATATAAGTTCCATACAAATTGAATTTTCACTTTTCGTGCTGCATTTTATTATTATACTTCATAGTATATAAAGTTTAGGTTTAACTAAATTTTATTTTTCTCATTAATTCAAATATAAATTCATTAAGATTTTTAATATTAAATTATAAATAATATAAATCTTTTTTAATTAATATAAATAAATTTTAATTAATATAAATCATTTTTAAACTAACAGAATCACAAATGCAACACATGATGAAAAATGAGTGAAAAAAATACCGTACAATTTTAGATATTATTTATGAGCAAAATAAAATGTTAATTTATCTTTTTCTTTTTTATCAAGTCGTGCAAAACCAAATCTTTCAAATTGGACAATATCTCCAACATTAAGATTTCGTACCATATATTCACATAATCCATTAACCACTGAATTATCACTCATCACAACTTCAACATTTATATTCTCATTTACTGGAACCCATTGAATGATTTTAGCTTTATCTTCTTTAGATTGTTCAAATGAACTACTATGGTAAGTAATTTGACCATTAGAAATAGTGATATTAACAGTGTCCATTAATCTTATAAGACCATCCTTAAAATCTTCTTTTGATATATACACTTCACCATTAAAAGAAAGTTCACGATCTCCTCTTTTTAAGAAATCTGGATGAAGAGGTCTTTTAATTTTTAGAGAATTGGATTGTGAAAAATCTTCATTGCCTTCAATTTTAATTTTAACAGGATTTAAAACAAAAAAGTATCTATTTGCAACTTTCTCTAAAATTTTTCTATTAAGCCCATATATTTTTTTCCAGCTAACTGTTGAGTCAGATATTTTAATTCCAATTTCAATCATTAAATCATATATTGCTTTAGGCTGAATTCCTCTTCTTCCAATTGCTCTTAATGTTCCAAGTCGTGGATCATCCCAACCAGTATAAGTTCCATCTTCAATACCTTCAAGTGCTTTTGATGTGCTTAAAGGAATATCTTCCATTTTTAATCTTCCATAATGAATGAATTCAGGAATTTCCCAATTTAAGTGTTTATACAAGTATTTCTGTTTTTCACTATTTGTTAAATGATCCTTACCTCTTAACACATTGGTAATTCCCATTAAGTGATCATCAATAGCTACTGAGAAATTCATCATTGGATAAACTCTATATTTATTTCCAATTCGAGGATGTGTTTCATCTACAAGACGCATAGCCACCCAATCACGAATGGCTGGATTTTTATGATTTAAATCAGTTTTCACTCTTAATACAGCTTGCCCTACTTCCATATCTGGAAATTCTTTCCATAACTTAATGTTTTCTTCAACAGATGAATTTCTACATGGACATGATTTTGATTCATCTTTTAGTTTCTTAAATTCCTCTCCACTACATTTGCAAACATAAGCCTTAGAAAGTTTTATAAGTTTTTCAGCATACTCATAATAAATAGGGAATCTATCGCTTTGATAGAATATTTCATTTACTTCAACTTTTAACCATTTAAGATCTTCTTCAATCATCTTGTATGCAGGTTCATAGATTCTTTTTGGGTCTGTGTCTTCTATTCTTAATATTAATCTTCCATTGTATCTCTTCACATATTCATTATTTGGTACTACTGCTCTTGTGTGACCTATATGTAAAGGACCACTTGGATTTGGTGCAAATCTCATAACTACATTTTCACCACCATTATTTAAATCAGCCAATCCTCCTTCTACTTTTTTCTTCTTTTCAGTTATTTTAATTCCTAAATTAGCTATTTCCGTCTCTTGGTCTTCAACACTCATTTCATTAATATTCTTAACGATGGAATTTGCAATTTGACTTATTTCTTTAGCTTTAGATCTAAGTTCACTATTGGTACTCATAATAGAACCAATGACAGCACCAGGATTAGCTTTACCATTGTGTTTTTTAGCATTTAAAAGCCCATACTTATATACAATTTTCTCTAAATCATCCATAAAATCACTTAAATATAATTTAAAATGCAATATGCTATTATTAAACTATCCACCAATATTAAACTATCCACCAATATTAAACTATCAATATAACAATTAATACAACATTTATTTATAAAATTATAAGTTATATAAACTATATTAGATTCTATAAAGTTCTTAATAAGTAATTTTTTTAAAAATAAATTGTTATTATAAAATGTTAATTTAAAATTATTTATATTAATTAAAATATATCTATAATATTCAAAATTTAAAATTATAGATTTTTATAAATTAAAATTTAAAATTATAGATTTTTATAAATTAAAATTTAAAATTATAGATTTTTATAAATTAAAATTATAGACTTTTATAAATTAATATTTAAAATTATAGATTTTTATAAATTAAAATTTAAAATTATAGATTTTTATAAAATAATATTTAAAATTATAGACTTTTATAAAATAATATTTAAAATTATAGATTTTTATAAATTAAAATTTAAAATTATAGACTTTTATAAATTAAAATTTAAAATTATAGACTTTTATAAATTAAAATTTAAAATTATAGACTTTT
>JAITPS010000133.1 GCA_031289325.1 Candidatus Methanovirga meridionalis | reverse complement strand
GATATTAAAAATTCAAGATTATTAATTGGTGGGAAAGGTGAAGAATTAGAAAATTTGAAAAAAATAGCTAACAATGATGATAGAATTGTTTTTTTAGGTTTTATTCCTGATGAGAAGATGAATGATTTTTATAATAGTTTAGATGTTTTTGTTTTCCCTACATCTGGAGAAGGTTATGGGTTGCCTATAGTTGAAGCTATGGCATGTGGCAAACCAGTTATAACTCTTGAAGATAGTTACATGCCTCATGATATTAAAAATAAAACATATATATCTTCTATAAATACTTTAGCTAATGATTTAAAAAATAGGGACTTTGATTGCGATATAAAATCAAACTTAGAATTTGCCAAAGAACATTCACCTGAGAAAAGGGCAGAAGAAATTATTGAAGTATACAAAAGAATGCTTTAAATATTTTTAATTAATAAATGTGATATTTATAATGGGTTTGATAAAGTTCTTAATAACTAACTTTTTTAAAAACAAATATTATTAAAAAATATTAATTAAAATAAGTTTATATTATTTAAAATATAAAATTATAAATTTTTATAAAATAATATTTAAAATTAAATAATTTAATAAAAAAATTATCATTTCAAAATTTAAGAACTTTTACATTTGACTATTAATAATATTATATGAAATACTTAATTTTTAAAATAAAAATAATTTTTAAAATAAAAAAATAATAAAAATTTTTTCTATCTTGAAAAATAAAAATTTTTTTAAATTAAGAAAATAATTTTTTTTATAATGTTGGTGATTTTTTATGGAATGGAAGAATAAGAATATTTTAATTACAGGAATTAGTGGTTTTGTTGGATCTTATTTGGCAAAAGAATTTGTTGAGAAAGATTCTAATGTATATGGTTTAGTTAAAATAAGATCAGATAACAGTAAGTATAAAAATTTAACTGATAAATCTATTAACAATGTTAATTTAATCAGTGGTGATTTATTAGATATTACTTCTTTAGATAATGCTATTGAGCAGTCTAACCCTGATTTTATTTTTCATTTAGGCGCTCAATCTTTTGTTCCAAGATCTTTTGAGAATTCTACAGAAACTCAAGCAATTAATGGACAGGGAACTTCAAATTTATTGGATGCTATCATCTCAAAAAATATTGATGCTAAAGTTATTTTTGCAGGTTCAAGTGAAGAGTATGGTTTAATTATATCATCCCAGCAACAATATGAATATGCAAAAAAAGAATATGGTACTGTTTTTCCAGAACCTACTCGAATCCCTGAGGTACCTACTAATGAAAAAGATCCTTTGCGTCCTATGTCACCTTATGCAGTTTCAAAAGTTTATGGTGATTATTTGATGAGAAATTATTATCATTCTTATGGTTTAAATACTGTTGTATCAAGAGCATTCAATCATGAGGGTGCAGGAAGAGGATTAATGTTTGTAACTTCTGTGATTACAAATCAAGTAACCAAATATAAATTAAACCACATTGATAAAATAAGTATAGGAAACATTAATGCATTTAGAGACTGGTCTCATGTGAAAGATATAATAAAAGGATATATTACATTAGCAGAGAAAGGAAAATCAGGAGAAGTTTATAATCAAGGTTCAATGAGAACTAATTCAGTTTTATCCTACCTATTATTAAGTTTAGAAGAATCAGGATATGATATTGATAAAATAGAAACATTTAATGGAGAAAAAACAATTAAAAATCCTACACAAACAGATGATTCTAAAGTTTTTGGTGTGAATTTCAATAAAACAATTGTTGATTATAAGATGTTAGAAGAAGAATTACAATACACATTAAAAGATAAAGGATTGAATATTTTCTCTGGAGATAAAAAAATTGTGGTTGAATTTGATAAAAATAGATTCCGTCCAGCAGAAGTACCAATTTTATTCTCAAACACAGCCAAACTTCAAAAACTTGATTATAAAATTAAATATTCCTTAAATAATATTATAAAAGACCAAATTGATTATTTTTCAAAAGAAAATGTTTAAAACATAAAACCATCTTTTTAAAATAATTATTAAACTCAAAAAGAAAAAAGGCATCTTTTCATAAAATGGAGATATTATAAAATGAATATATGTTTAATCACTACGGAATTTAATAGTAATGATGGAGGTTTAGGTAATTATGCTAAAATGTTAGCCGATGCACTTGAACATTATAATTGGATAAATTTAAAAAAAGTTTCTTATGATAACAGTCGCTTTAAAATAAATAATCAACTCAAAACCGCATTTTATACTTACATTGAAATGCCTTCCTTATTAGTAGAAGCAGATGTTTATCATTCTATAACGCCGTCTTTATCAAAAAGGTTGGATAAAAATAAAACTGTGGTTACTATCCAAGATTTAATACCATTAGAACAAAAAATATATGATTCCAGTTTAATGAGTAGGATGTTTAAATTATCTTTTCAAATTGCAATGAAATCAGCATTAAAATGTAGGGAGATAATTGTAACAAGTGATGATTTAGCAAAAAGTCTAACTGAACATTATTCAATAGATTCTGATAATATTTCAGTTGTAAGAGCATGTATTTCTAATGGATTTTTCCCTACGTCAAAGAATGATGAAACTTATACAATCGGTACAATATCTCAGCTTATATATAGAAAAAGAATAGATATTTTAATTAGATCCTTTTTAAAAGCGGATATTAAAAATTCAAGATTATTAATTGGTGGGAAGGGTCATGAATTAGAAAATTTGAAAAAAATAGCTAACAATGATGATAGAATTGTTTTTTTAGGTTTTATTCCTGATGAGAAGATGAATGATTTTTATAATAGTTTAGATGTTTTTGTTTTCCCCACACTTGTAGAAGGTTATGGACTACCTATGGTTGAAGCTATGGCATGTGGTAAACCAGTTATAACTCTTGAAGATAGTCAAATACCTCATGATATTAAAAATAAAACCCATATATCTTCTATAAATACTTTAGCTAATGATTTAAAAAATAGGGACTTTGATTGTGATATAAAATCAAACTTAGAATTTGCCAAAGAACATTCACCTGAGAAAATGGCAAAAGAAATTATTGAAGTATACAAAAGCATACTTTAAATATTTTTAATTAATAAATGGATATTTATATCTGTTTGATAAAATATTATGATGAAAATAATAATAATTAAAGATAATAATATAAAATAGATTTAAAGGTTGTGTGTTTAATATAATCGAATATTCAATTGAATATGTTGTTAAAATACTTAAAAACATCCGTGAAGATAATGTCTCTGAAGAATTATTTAGAAACACTAAGCATGTTAATTTTTCTAATAATAAAAGAATGTAATCATTTATGATTTATTGTTAAATAAAGAATATGTTGTAATATATCAAAAAATAGTTATAATACTTTTAAAATATTATATGAACACCATACAAAAAAATCTGAAGATTTTGGTATTATCATTGCTCTTAATATAGTTAATGAAGATCTTATTAAAGTTAATTTAGGTATTGGCTTATTTATTTATAATAAAAAAGTGAGTAAATCTGTTAATAAGATGATTGTTAATAATTTTAATCTTCCCGTTATAATCAATTTGAATGCAAATGTTTAACTTTTTTATTTATTTATTCATTTAATGAATATGTGGGAGATGTGTTGGATAATGATAACTGATGAAAAAATAGAAGAGGGATTAAAAGAGATGGCACTGTAATTTTAGCATGGATTTTTCAATTGAAAATTAAGAAAATAGGCTAAATTTGATGACATGTATATGGTCTAAACTTTTCCTGCATAAAAACCAAATTTCAGGTTTTAAATTTCCATCCTCTTTTTACAGTGACAAAGAGATTGAATGTAGATTAAAATCATTGAAGAATAAGCATGGAAATGAGAAAGAAAAGGAAAATATCTGTTTGTACATGTTTTTGGAAGAAAAAATCATAGTGTATCGCAGGAGGTTAAAGCTTTACACTCTCAATTTTATTCTCAAACACAGCTAAACTTCAAAAACTTGGTTATAAAATTAAATATTCCTTAAATAATATTATAAAAGATTAAATTGATTATTTTTCAAAAGAAAATGTTTAATGCATAAAATCATGTTTTTAAAAGAGTTATTAAACTCAAAAAGAAAGGCATCTTTTCATAAAATGGAGGTATTACAAAATGAATATATGTTTAATCGCCGAGGGATTTAATAGTAATAATGGGGGGATTGGTAATTATGCTAAAATGTTAGCTGATTCACTTGAACATTATAATTGGATAAATTTAAAAAAAATTTCTTATGATAACAGTCGCTTTAAAATAAATAATCAACTCAAAACCGCATTTTATAGTTACATTGAATTGCCTTCTTTATTAACAGAAGCAGATGTTTATCATTCTATAACTGGGTCTTTATCAAAAGGATTGGATAAAAACAAAACTGTGGTTACTATCCCAGATTTAATACCATTAGAACAAAAAATATCTGAATCCCGTGTAATGAGGAGGATGTTTAAATTATCTTTTCAAATTGCAATGAAATCAGCATTAAAATGTAGGGAAATAATTGTAATAAGTGATGATTTAGCAAAAAGTCTAACTGAACGTTATTCAATAGATTCTGATAATATTTCAGTTGTAAGAGCATGTATTTCTAATGGATTTTTCCCTACGTCAAAGAATGATGAAATTTATACAATTGGTACAATATCTCGGCTTACATATAGCAAAAGAATAGACATTTTAATCAGATCCTTTTTAAAAGCAGATATTAAAAATTCAAGATTATTAATTGGTGGGAAAGGTGAAGAATTAGAAAATTTGAAAAAAATAGCTAACAATGATGATAGAATTGTTTTTTTAGGTTTTATTCCTGATGAGAAGAT
>JAITPS010000109.1 GCA_031289325.1 Candidatus Methanovirga meridionalis | reverse complement strand
TAGCTGTGTTATTTATAATACTACAATTAACCACACTACCACCACTATTATATACACCACCACCATTATTATTAGTAGCTGTGTTATTTATAATACTACAATTAACCACACTACCACCACTACTAAGATATACACCACCACCACCATCAGCTCTGTTATTTATAATACTACAATTAATCACACTACCGCCACTATTACGTACACCACCACCAGCACCACCAGTACTAGTAGCTGTGTTATTTATAATAGTACAATTAACCACACTACCACCACTAATATATACACCACCACCATCACCACTATTAGCTGTGTTAGCTGTGTTATTTATAATACTACAATTAACCACACTACCACTACTAATAAATACACCACCACCACCATCAGCTCTGTTATTTATAATACTACAATTAACCACACTACCACCATTATAAATATATACACCACCACCATCACTATTAGCTGTGTTATTTATAATACTACAATTAACCACACTACCACCAACATTATATACACCACCACCAATACTAGCTGTGTTATTTATAATACTACAATTAACCACACTACCACCATTATAAATAATATATACACCACCACCAATACTAGCTGTGTTATTTATAATACTACAATTAACCACACTACCACCACTATCAATAAATACACCACCACCATCATCAGCTCTGTTATTTATAATACTACAATTAATCACACTACCGCCACTATTACGTACACCACCACCAGCACCACCAGTACTAGTAGCTGTGTTATTTATAATACTACAATTAACCACACTACCACCAACATTATATACACCACCACCACCATAACCAGCTGTGTTATTTATAATACTACAATTAACCACACTACCACCACCATTATATACACCACCACCATAATTAGTAGTTGTTTTTCCATTTGTAATGTTTAATCCAATAAGATTAACATTACTATTTGTTATTGAAAATACTGTTCCATTTCCTTGTGCATCCACTGTTACTTCTCCAAATGTTGCAGCTATTATTGTTAAGCCTGTTTTATTAACTGTGATATTACATTCCGTATACACACCAGAATTTAATGTTATGGTATCATTCTCATTTGCATTGTTGATAGCATTTTGTATGCTATCACCAGGATTTATACTCGTATCACTAAATGGTTGTATTTCAAAAGGATTTAAGTTTAATTTAAAACCTCCTTTATTTGCTTGTAGGTGTGAGATAGTATTAACTTCTTTATGTGGTGTGGGTACTGAATTAAATAACACACCATTAATATTATTATTATTTCCTGCATCATTAGCTATTGTTGCTGATGATATTACTAATATGCTCATTATAAACAATCCAGATATTATTGTTAGGATTTTATTATCTTTCACGACCTTAAAACTATTTTTAATTTTATTGTATGTTTTATTTAATTTCAACATGAAACAACACCTCTTTATTATTTATTTAATAAAAAAAAAAATTATTTAATAAGAACTTTATTAAAATCAATACCGAGTTTCTAATAAACCTAAGTTTTTTTTAGAAATTTCTCAAATATTTTTTGTACTCACCAATAAAATATTTAAATACATAATTTTCTATGAATACTGATAACCACATAATATTATTTATATTGTATTTATATATAAAGTTTTCATTTTTCCTTCATGTATAACCTATAAATAAAATGAACACGGAAGCTTTAAATTAAATAAAAGATAATTAAAACAAATTTGAAAATTGAATCATCAACTCTCTCTCTCTCTCTCTAGAATAATTAAAGGGTTAAACGAGCGAAAATAAGCAAAATAATCCTATCTATGAAATAGAATATTAGATACTTTACATTGAAAACAATAGTTTTAAATACTATGGAAAATAAAAATAAGACATAACAATGATTTTATTAGTTATAAAAGTTTTGAAATATAGCATATATCATGTTAATAATATAAATTTTAATTTCACTATGTTTATATGGATTAATTTAGATATTCTTTAGTTGAAATAGGAAAATTAGAATTTTCAGATAAATTTAAGTGAAAAATTAATTTTAAACTAAGTAAAAATAAGTAAAGCAGATTACAAAAGACAGATTAAAAAAAAAGAATTAAAAAGAAGTAGAAAATTAAAAGAAAAAAAATTAAAGCTATAGCATGATGATATTATTAGAGTCGATTAATATTTTCAACATAAACACCACATAAAAAACAAAACAAATAACTTGATATTTTAATTTCCAAATATCATTTCACGAAAATTTTATAAAATAGAAAAAAGTAATACTAAAAACAGGTTTTTGGAAATCATCTGTGATATTTTATTCAATATTAAAAAAATCTTCATTAAATTTAGCTAAGTTTTCATCTACAAAAATGAATTTCTTTTGTTTTAAGTTTTTATTATTTTGTGATGAATTTTTTATATCTTTTTTATAAATACCAATTCCTCTTCTTTGCCAAGTAGGCAATTTTCCTAAGTTAATCCCTTTTTTTTTAAATAAATATTCATGGATATCTGATAATTTAAAGCCATGAATCATTTTTTTAAGTTCATCACCTTCATATTCTTCTTTTAAAGCCAAGTATCCATAGCTATTCACACAGTTTCTGTATGCTTCATCTTGCCTCCATTTAAAATAGCTAAAAATTTCATTGTTTGAGATTGGAATAAGCCGTGAATCAAAAGCTATTGGAAATAAAGCATTTCTATCATTATATTCTTCGTTAGGTTTCTTATGATTAACTAAATCTTCTCTATATTGTTCTACACTTAAAGTTAATGAACTTGAAGCTATACTTGAAAAAATAGAATTTAATTTCTCTATTCTTCCAGAAAAAGGAATATGATTAAAAAGAATATTGATTTCATCCGAAAAAATATAGATAAATAATGGTGAAAATTCTTTAAAAATATCTAAACCTGCATTGACCATCATCACTACAAAATCGTAATCCAACGGTATTTTCAGATCCAATTTTTTACTTAATCCATGAAAATTCTTGCCATCTAACCTTAAAATTAGATTTGAACTTAATGGTACTTTAATTTCAGAATAAATTTCATGTTCTTTCATAAAATCAATCATAAATATTTTGATTTTAAAATTTAAGGAATAAACATCATGCACCTAAATTGAATGGTTCAGTAAGACCATTTAATAGTTGAATTGCAGAATAAGCAGCAAGAATACTTGTTTTAGGATTTGATTCACAAGGTAAATTTTTAGTTTCAGTTGTAACTTCACCAAAATCACCTTTTACAAATACTTGATGAATATTTCTATCAACCTTAGGATCAACAAGAATTTTAACATCAATATCTAAATTTGAAGCAATACTTAATGTAGCTGCAACATTAATGTTTAATGGAAACTTTTTAACAGCTTCACTTGCTTTACCAACAAAGAGAACTTCTTCTTTGCTCACATCTCTTCCTAATGAACTTGGTGACTTTCTTGTGGTTAATACAACCTTTTTTATTTCTCCTACAGAACCAGCTTTGATTGCATCTAAACCAGCTATTGCACCACTCGGAATATGAATTTTAGCACCTGTTTTTTTTGAAATATCTTTCATTTCATTCCATAAATCATTATCTAATAATGCACCAACACTCATTACAATAACATCTTTACCTTTTTTAAGAACCTGCGGAATGAACTTTTTAACAGCGATTTGAGATGCTGATTCTAAAATTAAATCTACTTTATCAACCATATCCTGAAAATTTAAAACAGCAGTTCCATTTGATATATATGCTAAGTTTTCAGCTTTCTCAATATCTCTATCATAAAAATATTTAACCATTATTTCATTATTATTCTCGATTTTATTAATAATAAGATTAGATATTGCTCCACATCCAAGTATACCCACTATCATATAATCACTAAATTAAAAATAAAGTTTATAATACAGTTAAATTGTTAACTAAATATATATAATTAACATTAATTAAAAAAGGATGATTTATATTTTAAAGAATAATAAAAAAATAAAGTATTAGCTATTTATGGTTAAGTGTTGCTACTTTAAATTAATTAAAAACTACATTTTTATAATTCATCACTTAATGTTTTATTAATTTGAGGATTAGATTCTTGGGATGTACTTGTTAAATTTTTTGGATCTATTAACATTATATCTCCAATTGCTCTAACTTTATCATACTCTATATCAAATAACTCATTACTATATGTTTTATTAATATGATTTTCATCAGCAACAAGTTGAAAATTTGTTTTAATCATATCCATAATTCCAACATCTTTTTTTTCTCCAAGATCAAAAGTTTTTACTTTAAGTTTTGAGATTATTCCAAGCTTTATATTGAGAACAACATCCACAACTTTTCCTACAAACAATCCTTCAATAGTATATATATCTAAGTTATAAAGATTTGAAACTTCTACCATAATTTCATTAACTCCATTTTTTTTCATTAATTCAAGAATGTATTTTATTTATTAGTTTTATTCATGTATTATTATAATGTCATTAATAATTTATTTATTTATTACTATTCTCATCATTTATCATTTTCTTTTGATTTTTATTTAATTTTTATATTATATGTTGAAATTGTACAATGAAACTCAAATTTTTGCGAAAAGAAAATCATTATTCCCAATTTTTTAAAATCAATTTTTTTTTTTAAAAAATTAAAATTATTATTTTTTAAAATTAAAATTATTATTTTTAAAAAATAAATAAAACAAACTATTTAATTATAATTAATATCTTTTATTAGATAATTTTATTTATGATAATTTTATTTTATTTATGATAATTTTATTTTATTTAATGATAATTTTAAAAATTAAAAAATTTTAATAAAAATTAAAAAATTTTTAAATTGCATAAAATTTGACCTTAAAATATAATATATAATTATTTAGAATAATTTAATTATATGGTTATTATGGAAAAGTTCTTAATTTTTGAATGATGATTTTTTTATTAAATTATTTAATTTTAAATATTGCTTATTAAAAACTACAATTTTAAACAATATAAATAACTTTAAATTAATATTTTTAATAAATTAATATTTTTAAATTAATATTTTTAAATTAATATTATATTTTTTTTAAATTAATATTATATTTTTAAAAAAGTTATTTATTCAGAACTTTATCAAACATACTATAATTAAAATAATCTAACATAAATTTAATCCAACATAAATTAAAAATATTTAAATTATAAAAAGTTTGGTTTAAACTATAAAATTTTTTTTATTTAATAATTTTTATTTAATAATTTTCAAGAAAGATTACTAATAAAGAAAGATTACTAATAAAATACTTTCTATTTAATAACAATCATAATATTAAATTTTAATCATATAAATACTTTTCTATCATTTAGAAATGTCAAAAAGTTTTAAGTTTTTACAGCCAATTTACATCAAATTAAGTATTATTATCATGATTAAATATATTTATAATATAAAATATATATAAAATTATGATTATATGAAATTACTATAATACTCATTAACTATATAGAGATGATATAAAATGTCAAAAACTGTTGAAAATTTAACTAAAGCATTTATTGGTGAAAGCCAAGCAAGAAATAGATATACAATCTATAGTAAACAAGCTGTTAATGATGGATATCCACAAATAGCTGACATATTTTTACTTTCTGCTGAAAATGAAAGAGAACATGCTAAATGGTTATTCCGTTTAATTAACCAGATAAAAGAAAATAATGATCCTGTTATTGTAGAAGCGGATTCTCCTAATGTGCTTGGAGATACTGCAGAAAACTTAAAAGCTGCCATTGGAGGAGAACATTTTGAAACATCTGAAATGTATCCTGAATTTGCAAAAATAGCTAAAGAAGAGGGATATACTGAAATAGCTAATAGATTGAAAAGTATTGGTAAAGTTGAAGCTCATCATGAAAAAAGATTCCAATTATTACTTGATAATTTAGAAAAAGGAACTTTATTCTCAAAAGATAAAGAGGTTAATTGGTTGTGTCAAAAATGTGGATTTGTTTTAAATGGCAAAAAACCTCCTGTTAAATGTCCATCTTGTGATCATCCAACTAAATACTTTGAAATAGTCTGTGATGAATATTAAAAGTACAATAATTTATAAGTTAAACTTATAACTTAAAAATAGAATATATTAAGGAAGAAGATATTATGGTAGAAGAAAGTGGATTACTTAAATGTAAAGTATGTGGAAGTGTATTAGAAAAACTTGTTCAAGGTTCTGAAACTGGTAAACTCGATGATTTTGAAGAATTAATACCTAAACATGATGGTGAAGGTTCTCAAAAACATGTTCCAATTCTTGAAAAAGATGGAAGTAATGTTGTTATTAAAGTAAGTGAAATTACTCATCCAATGGAAGTTGAACATCAAATATCTTTCATTGAATTGATTGATGGAGATATAACTTACAGAAAAACCTTAAAGCCTGGTGAAGAACCACAAGCTGTATTCAAAGTCGATACTGACATTAGTAACTTAAAAGCAAGAGAATATTGTAATATCCATGGGTTATGGGAATCTTAGATAATTTAGAAAATTAAAGGAATTTTATTCCTTATTTAAATTTTTTATAGAATAATATCTTAAAATGGAAATTATCTTAACATTTATATACTAAAAGAAATAAAAATTATGTTGTTATTTTAGTAACCTTAAATTTTTAATAATGATGAATATTCTATGTTAGGGCCTGTGGCCTAGTCTGGATATGGCGACGGACTTCTAATCCGTAGGTCGAGGGTTCAAATCCCTCCAGGTCCGTGTTTTTACTATTTAATATTAAAATCAATAAGTTGAATTTAAAAACCATGATTTAATGATTATAATTCTATTTAAATTCATTATTTCTTATTTAAAATAGCTATTTTTTAAAATAATTTTTCAATTTAATAAATAACAACTACTATAAAAAAAGTAAATATAAAAATTTTTAATTAATCTTATAATCATAATATTAATCTTATAATCATAATGATTCTTTAAATCATAAATAAAAGATTTCTTTTTACAAATAATAATTATTTAATTTTTTTTACTGGATGTGAAATTATGAATATGGAACAGGGAGATTTTGTAATGCCTGGTGATGTTATTGGAGTTAGTGAACAATTTTTGCCTGGAAATTGGACTTATGAAGATGAAGGGCATATTAAAGCAGCAGTTATTGGAAATGTTTCTATTAATCAGCGTAAAATAACTATTGTTCCAAAAACCGCGACTCCTTTACTTTTAAAAGTTGGGGATAGTATTGTTGGGCAAATAACTGATATTAAAGGTCAAAGAGCTATGATTGATATTCAAGCATCGATTGATTCTACAAGAGAATTAGCATTACCCTATTCTGGTGCAATACATATATCTCAAGTGAAAAATGGATATCTTGAACTATTATCTGATGCTTATAGAATTGGAGATATAATTGAAGGAAAAGTAATGAAAATTATGGGTGACAACATAGATATAAATACTGAAGATCCAGAATATGGTGTTTTAAAAGCTATGTGTTCTCGTTGCAGACAATTTATGGTTCCAACAGAAGAGGATAATGTTCTTTACTGCAAACCATGCAATAGAAAAGAGAAAAGAAAAATTTCTTTAAATTATGACAATTAAGATTATTAAGGTGAATATAATGGAAGATATTATAGTTAGAAAAGATATTAAGACTGAATTAGAAATAGATGTTCCTGGCGAATCTCATAGTATTTGTAATATTTTAAGAAAGTATCTAATGGAAAATGATGATGTAAAGTATGCTGTGTATTGTATTGACCATCCTCTTATTGGAAATCCAATAATAACAATTAAAACAAATACTAAAAAATCACCTAAAAAATCTCTTTTAACAGCAGCTAAAAAAGTAAAAGATACGACTAATGAATTTAAGAAATTAATTGAATCAATTAAAGATTAATTTAACTTCAATTAAAGATTAATTTAACTTCAATTAATGATTAATTTAACTTATATTTATTTTATTAATATGAATTTTAATTAATTAACATGTGATAATTTGAATTGTAAAAAACAGTCAATTACAACAGATATTTTTATAATTAATGACAAAAATGAGTTTATTTTAATTAAAAGGAAAAATAATCCTTATAAAGATCACTGGGCACTGCCAGGTGGTTACTTAAATTATGGTGAAACCGTTGAAAATGGAGCTGTACGTGAAGCCAAAGAAGAAACCAATATTGATGTTCAATTAAAAAAATTATTCAATGTTTATTCAAAAATTGATAGAGACCCGAGAGGTCACACAGTAACCATTGTATATTTAGCTAAAGGTGATTTTAAAAATTTAAAAGCAAACGATGATGCAATTGATGCTAAAATTTTTACAAAAAATGATTTATCATCATTAAATTTAGCTTTTGATCATGAAATAATTTTAAATGATATTTTAAAGAAATAATTTTAAATGATATTTTAAAGAAATAATTTTAAATGATATTTTAAAGAAATAATTTTAAATGATATTTTAAAGAAATATAGTAGCTTTGATAAATTTCTTAATAAATAATTTTTTTAAAATTAAATATTATTAAAATATATTTTATTTATTTAAAATTAATTATATTAATTAAAATAAGTTTATATTATTTAAAATTTGAAATTGAATAATTTGATAAATTAAAATTTGAAATTAAATAATTTGATAAATTAAAATTTGAAATTAAATAATTTAATAAATTAAAATTTAAAATTAAATATTATTAAAATATATTTATTTATTATTAAAATATATTTATTTAAAATTAATTATATTATTTAAAATAAGTTTATATTATTTAAAATTTGAAATTAAATAATTTGGTAAAATAAAATTTAAAATTATATAATTTAATAAATTAAAATTTAAAATTGAATAATTTAATAAAAAAATTTATCAATCAAAATTTAAGAACTTTAGCATAATGACCATAATTTTAAATGATATTTTAAAGAAATAGTTTTAAATGATATTTTAAAGAACTAATTTTAAATGATATTTTAAAGAAATAGTTTTAAATGGTATTTTAAAGAACTAGTTTTAAATGATATTTTAAAGAACTAAATTTCTATCAAAAAATTACTATTTAATAATTAAAAGTGTAAATTAAATAAATTTAAATATGAGGAAAATATGGATTTCTGTCCTAAATGTGGAGCAATGATGCTCCCTAATAATGATAAACTTAAGTGCAAATGTGGATTTGAAAAAAACTTAAGTACCGAAGAAGCTTCGCAATATTCTGTATCTGAAAAGATTTCATCAAATAATAATGTTGTAATGCAAGGTGAAGAAATAGCTACTCTTCCAACTACTAATGAAGTCTGCCCTAAATGTAGTAATGGTAAGGCATATTGGTGGCTTAAGCAAACTCGTAGTGCTGATGAAGCTGAAACCAGATTTTTAAGATGTACTGAATGTAAGCACACTTGGAGAGAATATGATTAATTAAATTATTAAAATGTGGTGTTATATGTCGAGTGATAAAAAATCTGATAATTCAAATAAGGATTTTTCTAAATCTTTTGAATCCGATTCTGATGAAAAAATTTTAAGTGAATCTGATCTTGATAAATATTATAAAGATAAATTGGAAGAGTTTAATGAATCTGATGAAAAATATCATTGTGATGAAAATATAGATAAAGAAGATGATCATGAAATTTTTATCGCTGAAAAATTAAGTTCATTTTCAAAAAATGATATGAAAAGAAAATATCCTATTATAGCTATTTTAGGAGTTGTACTTGGATTAATTTTAGTTATAATTGCAGTTATCTTATTTTCAAAAACCTCTGAAAAAATTGTAGACAATGTATCTTTTGAAGAAAGTGGAATATTTGATGTTTTAATAGGATTGGTTGGTTTTATTATTTTAGGATTATCTTTTATCCGTTTATTTGCAAAAAATTATTTTTCTGCTTCTATTTTTAAATCTTTAGATAATATTGACTCATCGAAGCCTAATGAAGAAAAATTAAATTCCAAATCAAAAAAGAACACCAAATCAAAAAAGAACAAGACAGAAAAAAATGAAGATAGAAACAATGATAAAATTGTTTAGATGAGGATATTATGGAATGATTATAATGTAATATCATCCAATTTTTATATAGGATTAAAACTGGAATATTAGAGTAAATGCTTTGATGAAATTTAAAAACTTAATTTCACTTAAATCTCTAATAATTATACTTCTTTTATAAACAAAATATTATAAAATAAAATGAACATAATAAAATATAAAAATTTACTTAATAATAATAGTGGTTTTGATAAAGTTTTTAATAAATAGCTATTTTAAAATAGATATTATTGAAAAATATTGATTTAAAATTAATTATATTAATTAAAATAAGTTTATATTATTTAAAATTTAAAATTATGGATTTTTATAAATTAATATTTAAAATCAATAAATTAATAAAAAAAGTTATCTTTTTAAAATTTAAAAATTTTTCCATAATGAATATAACAAGCACCAATAATTTATTTTATCAAACTTTTCATTAACCTATAAATAAAGATTATTAAGGTATTTAAAAGAGGAATTAATGTATTTAAAAGAGGAAAAATCTATGAATAAAGAGAATGGTATTTTAAAAGATAATGAATTTATAAGTCAGGAATTAAAAAATAATTTAGGATTAAATAACTCCCCAATAGCTATTAAGCTTGTATTTTACAAGGAAGAAATATCTAAAGAATTTGAAAGAATAGATAGAAAAGCAAGACATTGTGAAATGGTGAAAGAAGCCTCACTTGGTAAAAAGTTCTATGCAATATCTGAAGACCAAAGTTGTAAAGGTGGTTCAGCAGTTTTAGGATTAGAGGATATTCCAATAAAAATTGAAACTGGTGAATTCTATTATAAATTAGGCAGGTTTAAAACTGTAGGTTCTGGAAAAAGAACAATGGATAGAGTACCTAAAATCGACTCTAAAATCTTTGCAATATTATACTCTCCACTCGAATTAGCAAATTTCCAAGCAGATATAATCATCATGATTACTAATCCAAAACAAGGCATGTTAGTTTCTCAAGCTATTGTTTATACTTTAGGTGGTAGGGTTGAAGCTAATTTTGCAGGAATTCAGTCTGTTTGTGGTGATGCAGTAGCAGGACCATACACAACAAAAAATCCTAATATTACTTTGGCATGTTCTGGTTCAAGAAAATTTGCAAAATTTAATGATAGTGAATTAATAATAGGTTTAAATGGTGAAAATATTGGTTGCACTGTCACAGCTTTAAATCTAATGAAAAAAGATTGAATAAATAACAATAATAATAAATGATTTATATCATGCTTTAGAAGTTAGTCCTGCTTTAAAAGTTAGTCTTGTTTTAAAAGTTAGTCATGTTTTAAAAATTATATTTTGGAAAATCTTAATTAAAGATATCATAATTAATGGATAATTTAAAATACATTCATCATGGAAAAGCTCTTAAATTTTGAACTATGAATTTTTTTATTAACTTATTTAATGAATTTTTTTTATTAAATTATTTAATTTCAAATTTCAAATATCAGTTTATAAAAATCTATAATTTTAAATTTTAATAAATATAAATAAATTTTAAATAAAATAAATAAATTTCAAATAAAATAAATAAATTTCAAATAAAATAAATAAATTTCAAATAAAATAAATAAATTTCAAATAAAATAAATAAATTTCAAATAAAATAAATAAATTTCAAATAATATTTTTTAATAACATTTATTTTTAAAAAAGTTATTTATTAAGAACTTTATCAAACCATTATATATTGTAGGTGAAAAATATGGGAATAGAAGATTTATTTAAATTTAAAGACGGGAGAACTACATTTGTTTTTGTTGGTGGGAAAGGAGGAGTTGGAAAAACTTCAATATCTTCAGCAACAGCTATATGGTTAGCTAAACATAATAGAAAAACTTTATTAGTTTCAACAGATCCAGCACATTCACTATCAGACTCACTTGAAACTTACATAGGTCCAGATCCAAAATTAATAATGTCCAACTTATATGCAGTTGAAATTGATCCAGAAGTAGCAATGGCAAGACAACAAGAGGAATTAAGGAATAAAAAATCTATTGCTGATTCACAACAAGCAATGGGATTAGACATGCTTGAAGACCAACTTGATTTAGCATCTTCAGCACCAGGAGCAGATGAAGCTGCAGCATTTGAAATATTTCTTCGAGTAATGACAACAAATGAGTATGATGTAGTAGTTTTTGATACTGCACCTACAGGTCATACCTTAAGATTTTTGTCTTTCCCAGATTTAATGGAATCATGGGTTGGAAAAATGTTGAAAGTTAAATCTAAGTTATCATCAGTAAAAAGTACATTTAAGAATTTAATACCTTTTGCAGATGATGAGGATAAGGAACAATTAGAACTTGAAGAAACAAAAAGAAAAATAGAAGAAGCACGAAAAGTCATGAGTGATCCAGAACAAACTACATTCAAAATGGTTGTAATACCAGAGGAAATGTCTATTTATGAGTCAGAACGAGGAATAGAATCATTAAAAAAATATAATATGAATGTTGATAATATAATTATAAATCAGGTAATGCCAGATATTGATAACTGTGATTTTTGTCAATCAAGATATAAAATACAACAAAAACATATAGGACTAATAAATCAAAAATTTCATGACAAAACAATATTTCAAATACCTTTATTTAAAGAAGAAATTAAAGGAATAAACAAATTAGAAGAACTTGGACAAGTTTTATATGAAAATAAGTCAGTTAATCAACCAAAAAAAGATGCCATACTTCTTTAAATTTTGTAATAATTAAATATGTTTTGGTTCGAATTAAAAGAATTAAATTTACATTGAGTAATAATTTTTCTCTTAAAAATACAAAACTGACATAGTAGTTTACATGTACTTGAAATATTATAGTCAAGACCCAAATTTTTGGTATTTTCAAAATATTTTAATTTTTAAATTATTCTTTATATTTTTATCAATTTAAAATCTAAATGTTTTATTTTAATTATTTCTTAAGAATAAGAAATTTAATTAAAAAAATTAAATTTAAAGAAAATTTAAAACCATGCTTTTTGCCAAAATTCAAGTTTCATACAACAATTGATAATTTTTATATATGATAAAAGTCAAATTTATATTGTAATTATTTTACTAATTTTTTTTATTTGGTGCTATATTATGTCAAATTTCTATGAGAAGTTAATAAATATTTTAAAAGAAGAGGATAATTTTATTGACGAAAATAATGATTTAATTAAAAATGAAGTTATCAATGCTACTCTTAAATGTGATAGAAAATTAATCCAACTTCTTATTAAAGATAAACAAATTAAAGAATTATTTTTTCATCAAATTGATGAATATTTAGTATTTGACTCTAATAAATTTATTGAATATATGGATGAAAAAAGTTTCTTAGATAATTCTTACACTAAATTTAAAAACAAAATTGGTTTGAATATTGATAATAAGTTTTTAAATGAAAGAGGAGAAGTTTCATTAGTTTGGCCATATAAAGATTGTGTTTTAGAAGGTGGAATGAACAAAGAAGATAAGAAAAGAAACGAAATTTTTTTCAATGAAACATTAGCACAAGACGAAATAGATATGTTGTTTGATAAAAAAGTTTTAACAAATTTCAAAAGATATGATACTAAAGGAGAACATGAAGTCTTGGAATTGGAAAAGAGCGATAATTTGATAATTAAAGGTAATAATCTTCTTGCACTCCATTCTTTAAAAGAATGGATAAAAAAACAAGGAGGAGTTAAACTTATTTATATTGATCCTCCATATAACACTGATAATGATAGTTTCAGGTATAATGATAAATTTAATCACTCTACTTGGCTTACTTTCATGAAAAATCGTTTGGAAATTGCAAGAGAATTGCTATGTGATGATGGTGCGATTTTTGTTAGCTGTGATGATAGAGAACAGGCATATTTAAAAGTATTAATGGATGAAATTTTTGAAAAAGAAAATTTTGTTGGACAATGGAACTGGTTTAAATCTGCAACTCCACCAAATTTATCATTAAAAATAAAAAAAAATATTGAATATATATTAGCTTATGAGAAAAAGAAAAATAATAATCGATATAAAGGAGTAAAGAAATTCAGTAAAAGTGATGATCCGTTTACTAAACCTCAAAACTCATTTAAACAGTTGATTTTTCCTCCTAATTCAATAAATTTTAAAATAAATAATAAAAATATTAAAAAAGGAACATATGGAACAGAAAAATATCCTAATCATTTATTGAATGATGTTATTGTAAAAAATTTTAAAAATGAAAATGAAGCAATTTTTCAAAATCGTTTTATTTGGACACAAGAAAAATTGAATGATGAATTGAAAAAAAAGACTGTTGTTAATTGCTCTAAATCAATAGTATTATCATATAAAAAACAAAATTATTTAGAGGAAGTTCCACCAAATTTAATTGATAATAATGTGAATGTTTCAACAACAGAAGAAGGGGGAAAAGATTTAACTGCAATGTTTGGGGAAAAAGTTTTCGATTATCCAAAACCAGAAAATTTAATAAAGTACATTTTTGAAATGACGACTAAAGAAAATGATCTTATTTTAGACTTTTGTTTAGGTAGTGGCACAACTGTTGCTACAGCACATAAATTGAATCGACAATATATAGGTATTGAACAAATGGATTATATCAAAAATATCACTGTTGAAAGAATTAAAAAGGTAATAGATGGCGAACATGGAGGTATTTCAAAATCAATAAATTGGGGGGGTGGAGGTAGTTTTGTTTATTGTGAATTGATGGAATTCAACGAAGAAGCTATGAAATTTATTCAAAAATCTGAAAATACCGAAGAAATAATGAAAATCTGGGAATTAATGTGTAAAAAATACTTTTTGAATTATAATTTAGAAATAAATAAGTTTAATGAAAATTTAGATGATTTCAAAACATTATCATCAGATGAACAGAAGAAAATTCTTTGTGAAATGTTAAATAAAAATCAACTATATGTCAATTTTTCTGAAATTGATGATTCTCAATTTAATATAAGTGAAAAAGTTAAAAAATTAAATAAAGCTTTCTATGGAGATCATTATCATGTCTAATGTTTTTTTACATGAAAATTTAGACACAGAATTAGGTAAGAAAAATATTGTAAATTTACCTATAGATGATGAAATAATTTCTAACTTAAATCCTAAATTTCCATTAAGAAATTACCAAATCAATGCATTTCAGTACTTTAAATCTTTTTATGAAGAAGATTTAGAGTTCAAGAAAAATCCGATTTCTGTACTCTTTAATATGGCAACAGGTTCAGGTAAAACATTAATCATGGCAGGTTTAATTTTATATCTTTATAAAAAAGGGTATAGGAACTTTTTGTTTTTTGTAAATTCAAATAACATTATAGAGAAAACAAAAGACAATTTTCTCAATTATGTTTCAGACAAATATCTTTTTAACAAAAAAATAACTATGAATGGGAATATTGTTAATATTTCTGAAGTGAATAATTATCAAGGAGTTAATTCAGAGGATATTAATATTTGCTTTGCAACTATCCAAAAATTACATTCAGACTTAAACACCCAAAAAGAGAATAGTATAACATTTGAAGACTTTAAATACAATAAAATTGTTTTAATAGCTGATGAAGCACATCATGGTCTATCTAAAACTAAAAATGAAACTTTAACTAATAAACCTAATTGGGAAAATACTATTGAAAAAATTTTTCAGGAAAACAGAGAAAATATTCTTTTAGAGTTTACTGCAACTATAGGTATTGAAAATGAAGCAATATATAAAAAATATTTAAACCGTTTATTGTATAAATATGACTTAAAAAGCTTTGTCAAAGATAAATATTCTAAAAATATTGAAATTTTCAAAGTAGATGGGGATAAAAAATATCGAATGTTGTCAGCAATAATCATAAATCAATATCGTCAAGATCTTGCTAATAAACACGGAATAAATCATTTTAAACCAGTTATACTATTTAAAGCCATTAAAGAAATAAAAGAATCCCATGAAAATCACGCCATCTTTAGAGATTTAGTTGATAATCTTAATCAAACCAAAATTGGAGAAATAAAGGAGAAATCAACTGACCCATTAATTAAAAAAATTTTTGATTTTTATGAAAAAGAAAATTTTTCTATTAACAATTTAATAAAAAAAATTAAAGTTAATTTTTCAGAAAAAAAATGTTTAAATGTTAATGAAAAGGATTTGAATACTAAGACCGCTCAAAAAGACAAAAAAATACAAAATGAATTGATTACTCAACAATTCGTTCTTAACAACTTAGAAAGTAAAAATAATCCTATAAGAGTAATTTTTGCCGTGAAAAAATTAGATGAAGGATGGGATGTATTAAATTTATTTGACATAGTCAGACTTTCAGATAAAAAAGTATCTAAAGGCACTAAAGGATCAACAGTTTCTGAAGCACAACTTATTGGTCGAGGAGCGAGATATTTTCCATTTAAATTAGATGATTCACAAGAAAAATATAAAAGAAAATATGATTATGATACTGAAAATGACTTACGAATTTTAGAAGAATTGTATTTTCATAGTTATGATGGATCCCATTACATTTCTGAATTAAAAGATGCTTTAATCAAAGATGGGTTGCTGGATAATAGGATTAAACAGAAAAAACTTAAATTAAAGGATTCTTTTAAAGAAACAAAGTTATATAAAACTGGAAAGATTTTCATTAATGATAGAAGTAAACGAAAAAACTATGGTTTAAATTCATTTAATTCACTGAAGTATTTTAAAGAACCTTTTTCTTACAAACTTTATTCAGGAGGATCAGAAAAGATTGAAGCCTTAAAGGAAGATAAAAATATTAAAAATTATAGTTATTCTACTAATTCCATTAAACTAAACGAAATTGAAACTCATGTCATTAGATCTGCCATGGCTAAAATTGATTTTTTTAATTTCAAAAATTTAAAATTATGGTTTCCTGAAATTAACTCTTCAACAGATATTATATATAATAATAGTTATTTAAATAATATGATAATTGATTTAAATGGTTTAAAAAAAGATTTAGATAATTTAAATAATAAACTACTATTCAATGCAGTTTATAATTTGTTAATTAAAATAAAAGATGAAATAAAACACTCAACATTTGAATATTCTGCAACTGAATTTTCTGAAAAACCCATTTGTGAAATTTTTAGTGACAAAACACTGAATATTAATATAGATGACCCAAGATTTGATGGATGTGAAGAATTTTTGAAAAGTAAGGAATGGTATGTATTTAATGCTAATTATGGGACTAATGAGGAGAAAGCATGTGTTAAATTTATTGATAAGATTATGGAGAGCAACTTGAATAAAGAATTTGATGAAATTTATCTTATTAGGAATGAGTTATTTTTTAAAATTTATAGTTCCGAAAATGGTGAAGCATTTGCTCCTGATTTTGTTCTTTTCATGAAAGATAAATTAGGAGTTAATGAGAATTATCAATTGTTTATAGAACCTAAAGGAGAGTATATTGCTCAAAAAGACTCGTGGAAAGAAGAATTTTTGAAAAAAATTTTTTGTAATAAAGAGATTATTAAATATGATGAAAAAGAGAAATATAATATAATTGGATTACCTTTCTTTAATAGTGGTGATGAAAATTCATTTAGAGAAATATTTTTTGATAAGCTGAATGTGAAGTTTTAATGAGTTTCTTTTAATATTTAGCATACATTTCACCAAAATTATAATGTTTCATGATAATGTTGTCTATTGATTCAAACTTTTAAATTTTATTAATTTTTCAAATTATCAATTTACTCTTTAAAATCAATTAAAATTTTTAATATAATATTATTTCAAGAATATGAAGTTTAAATTAAGATATAACAGATTCTCACTGCTTTCAAAGATGATCTTTTAAATTCTAATTTTAAAAGTTAGAAAAGGAAGTTTTTCTTTAATTTATAGTTTTATCTTCATCACCTGCATATGGGACTTCTTCGAGTTCATAAAGTTTTCTAAAAATGTTTTCTTCGTTTCGCTCCTCAAGAATATGAGCTATTAAACCTGGAAGTCTTCCTATGATGAATAATCCAATACCATTTTCAGGTTTAAATCCTAAATCTAATAAGATACCTGCATTTATTCCATCAATATTTAATTTAATATTTTTTTCATCTAAGTTTTTTTCAATAGCTAATGCTAATTTTGTATGATTTCCTATTAATTCTTCCTCAATAGCTAATTCTAAAATTTTCCTTGCTCTTGGATCAGCATCATGATATCTATGTCCAAAACCAGGAATATGTTTTTTTATTTTAGTATATTGGTTGGTTATATCAATAGCTATTGTATCTATCACTTCATCAGTTAAATCTTCATTATTTTCTATTGAATCTTGAAATATAATCATTGCTTTTTCAATTGCTCCTGCATGATTAACTCCAAATGAGAGTAATGCTCCAGATAATGCAACATTTAAAGGAGAACCTGATGAGGTTATTAATCTTGCAGCCTGTGTACTTGGAGGAGTTAAACCATGGTCACAAAAAGATACTAAGATGTGATTAAACATTTTAAGTTCTTTTTTAGATGGTAAATCATTTCTAAGAAGTAAGAATATCATTTCTGGATAAGTTAAATTGTTTATTAAATCTTCTTGTGAATATCCCTTAGTGGTTATTTTATCATGCTCAATTTTAGTAATAGAAGTTCTCATGGTATGTTCTTCCATTTTAAAAATCTCTTCTAATGATTTTCTCTTAGTTTCCATATTAACACCAATTATTTAAAAATTTCTTCTCTAATTTTATCATAATTTCAATATTTAACATTAATTATAAATCTTAATCTATATTGGAGGGATATATTATAAATATCTATAAAATTAATATATTCTCAATAGGTTTATAGATAGCCTTCTTATTATATTTAATACTTTTTTTATAAATTCTTATTTTTCATTATTATTACTTATTTTTTTATAGTGTTATAAAAAATGTTTATAATTAATCATTTATTTTAAATATCTTATTGTTGAAAATATTAAATTAACATTAAATTAATTTTTTAAATAATAATTTTTATTTCTTTATTTTTAAAAATAATACCTATAATTTTTTTAATTAAAAATTTAATAATTACAATTTGACTAATATAAATAGTTTTAAATTAATATTTTTTAATGATATTTATTTTTAAAAAAGTTATTTATTAAAAACTTTATCAAAACAACTATAAATTATAAATTTTTTAATACATTCAATTTAGAGTAATTTAAAATTATTTGTAATATTAACATTATGAAAAAGTTCTTAAATTTTGTATATATTAAAATCAAATTTTTGATGGTTGATAACAATGAAAAATATTATTGATATTAATAGCTTAACTAAATATTATGATGATTTCAAGGCATTGAATGTTGTGTCTTTTAGTGTTCAAAAAGGTCAAATTTTTGGTTATCTTGGCTCAAATGGAGCAGATAAAACAACTACAATTAAAATACTTTTAGGGTTAATGAAAGCTTCATCAGGTGAAGTTACGGTATTTGGTGAGGATACATTCTCTGATGATCTTAATTCCCTTAAATTAAGGTCAAAAATAGGTTCTGTTCTGGAATTTAATCGATTATTTGAATATAGAACTGGTTTGGATAACCTTATCTTTTGGGCAGGCTTATACAATATAGATAAAAAAGATGCTTTAGTCTTATCAGAAAAATTAATAAATTTAGTTCAAATGGAAGAATGAGTAAATGTCCAAGTTCATAAGTACTCATAAGATCCAAAATTACTAATATTGGATGAACCCACTTTAGGTGTTGATCCAGAATCCAGACAGCTAATAAGAGAACTTTTAAATAACTTAAGTAAGAGAGGAAAGACAATATTTATCTCATCACATGACTTGGATGAAATAGAAAAGATTTGCTCCCATAGCAATAATAAAAAAAAGGAAATATATTGTTTAAGGGTTCTTTAGACGAGTTGATTGAAAATTATGTTAATGATGGAGATGAATTTTCACTTGAGGATGTTTATCTTAAAATTGTAAGAGAGAGTAAAAATGTATAATCAACTTAAAACAATTCTTTTAAATGATTTAAATTATTTAAAGGACAAAAAATATCTATTGTTTAATCTATTTGTTCTAATATTCCCGTTTATCCTTAAATTTAGAATATTAGGGAACAAATACCAGCAAACTTTAACTATTTTTCACAGTTTCAAATCATGTTCATTTCATGTTTTGTCATGCTGTTTTTAGGATTGCAAATCTACAGGAATTCAATGAAGAAAAAATATTTAATATATATGAAATTATTCTAACTTCTCCAATTTCTTTGTTAAAATTATATTACAGTAAATTAATTTCCTTATTTATTTTAGCATATCCTACACTAATTTGTACAGTTACTGTAACTATATTATTAGATAATAGTAATTCTTTTAATATTCCAATTGAGGTCATGCTAATGGTTTTATTACTTATTCCATTATACATGCTCTTATACTATGTTTTTGGATTGTGGTTGATTTTAAGATTTAAAAATTTATATGTGTTGACAGTTCTTAGTTTAACTGAACTTGCATTAGTATTTTTAGGAATTTTTGCTTATAAGTATTTATCTAATTTTGTTGTTTTAAGTAATGGGAGTGTTATAACTTCTTCTTTTTTAGTTTATGCTTTTATTATTCTAATAATAGGATTTTTAATAAATTTTATAACAATTAAAAAGTTCAATAAGGAAAATATATGAATTTCTTGCTTATGATGTCCACCTTTGCTTCATAAAATTTCATATTACTCCTTCAAAGTAGTAAATGGCATAATACTCATCACAATTCATATTAAATCAGGAGAATGAATAATATTATAATCATTATTTTCATCATATTCTTTTTCAATAATTTTATTAAATCTATAATGGCGACAAGCTTTTAAAGGACATAATTCACTTAGCATATTGTTGTCAAATTTAGTTAAATCTCCCTTATTTTTTAAAATAAAATCAAATGAGTTATCATTAATATTTCCTAAACTATTAGATTTCATATTTGTAGATGCAATACAAGGATACACATTTCCATCCTCTCTAATTAAACAATATAAACCTTTTTTAACAATATGACACATATCTACTTCTGTGTTGTCTTTAAAAATATCATCATTAAGATTATTCAAAACAGTTTTATATTTCTTACTAATAAGATGTTTTTTTATTATATTGAAGGTATATTCTTCGTTTATTGAATGATTAACATCCCTATTATGTAAAAAATCTTGTTCACATTTAAATATTATATTTTTAGGGTTAAGATCAACTAAAAAATCTAAAAATTTAGTAAGATTATCATTAACATACTGATTAAATAGTAACTTTAAGACATAATCAACATTAGACTTTTCAACCCTCATTAAATTAGAATAAAACCTATTAAAAGCATCGAAACCAATCTGATCAATATAACTTTCACTATTAAAACCAGAAAAATGAATTTGGAAGTAACTAATTTTGTTAAAGTCAATGTCAGGTAAAATTAACAAACTGGTAGAAACACCAATGTTCACATTAGGAATATACTTATCATGTAATTCTAATAATTCCTTCCAATAAGGATAAGCAAATGGATCACCACCACCAGAGAAAAAAATTGTATGAACATTGTGTGTATGTGTAGATAATAATGAGAAAATATCTTCAATTTTATCTAAACCAATAACATCACCAGTATGTCTTGAAGCATAAGAACATTCCTTACATTTTGATGGACAATTTCCAGTTAAATGGATCTCTATTTCATAAGGATATTTAAGATCATCTTTAATAAATGAATCATATACTTTTAATACCTTATTAGCTTTAAATTCTTCTAAATCATTTGTAAAAATAATACTTTCATGTGGGATATACATTTTAAAATTCACCATAAATTTTTTTAGTTTCTTCAACCATAATCTTAATAGAATGTTCTTTTGCAAATTCCAAATTAGATTTTATATCACAATCAAACACTTTATTTTTTAAATCATTGGATAATTCATTAATTGAGGAAATATGAGTTCTATTCCTAACATCAGATAATAAATGAGCATTATCAAGAGTTACAACAGGTTTTTCACACTTCATAGCCTCAATCATAGGAAAACCATAACCTTCATAAGCAGTTGGAAAGACAAAAACATCTAAATTATTATAAAAGTCGTTTAATTCTTCATCAGAAATAAAACCTAAAAACTTAATTCTATCGTCACCATCAGCTATTTTCCTTAAATAATATTCTTCAGACCCTTCACCACCAATAAACAATCGTGAATTCTCAATATCGGCCTTTAAAAAAGATTTTATTAAAATATCAATCCTTTTTCTCTTAATTAATGATGATAGTGTCCCAATATTATAGGTATCATCATCTTTATTTCTATAAGATAAATTATCAGTAAATCCCATCCTAATAACTGAAATTTTATCTAAATTAACATTATAAAGAGAATTAAGTTTATCTTTAGTCTCTTCAGATGAAGTTATAATGTGTTTACACTTTAATACAGCTCTTCTATCAAAAAATTTACAAAAAGGTTCAATAATTCTACCTTTTTTATTATTCATGAATGGACTTAAAGATGAATTTTGTATTTCTAAAAGATCATGAACCGTGACAATTGTTTTATCTTTATAACCTGTATGAATAAAAGGTGGTGTTAAAGCATGATAAATTTTTGCATCTGGAATATCAAAATGCAATTTAATCTTTGAATTAAACAAATACTTAAAAAAATCTGAATTTCCAAGTTCAACTTTTGAAACATTTAATGATTCATGGTTTTTTAGTCCATCATAAAGAATTTCACTATAAACACCAACCCCAGTTCCCTTACGTGAAAACATATTAGATATTAAACAAACATCAAACAAAATAAAAACCTTCTCATTTTGGTACACCAAGAAAAATTTAAATCATCAAATTTAAATCATCATTTTCATGAACTCTGCATATAACCATAATACTATTATCTTGTAATCATATATAAAGTTTTCCTATTTCTTTCATTTATAATAATAGATAAATAAAATGAACTTAATAACTTTAAATTATAGTAACTTTGATAAAGTTCTTAATAAATAATTTTTTTAAAAATAATTTTTTTAAAAATAAGTATTATAAAAATAAGTATTATAAAAATAAGTATTATAAAAATAAGTATTATAAAAATAAGTATTATAAAAATAAGTATTATAAAAATAAGTATTATAAAAATAAGTAT
>JAITPS010000008.1 GCA_031289325.1 Candidatus Methanovirga meridionalis | reverse complement strand
AAGTTAAACGAAGATTCTCACACTAACAGATAAAGATATGCTTGAGCGGCTTGTCATGAAAGTGACACGAGCCGTTCTTAGGAGAGGTTAGGAGGGAAACCTCCTAATTTTATCCGACACTATACTTTTTTTAATTAAAAGTTTAATAATTATATTTCATTTTAAAAAAATTCATTGTTGAACTGGCTCAATTAAAACAGGAAATCTTAAATTTTCCTAAATTATCTTCGATAACAAATCTTTGATTCTTTTTATTGAAATTTTTTATTTCAATTAGAAAAATAAAGTTTTTCTTTACTTAAAAGCATTATTTCATACACTATATTTAAAAAAAACACAATAATAAGTTCATAGATAAAAAAAAAGATTTATTTTTATATTCTCATTCTAAATACTAAAACACTAAAAACACCAAAAAAATAGAAATAAAGGAGAGCATTTTTCTCTAAAAGAAACCCTTACCTAATCCAACACCACCAATACTATCAACATTAGAATATTGAAGGTTCAGGAACTGGATCCCCATAATAAAAACATCAACTTACATCTATATAATCAACACTATAATGTGGATTGTAATCAACATTATAATATGGATTATTATATTCAGTAGATAACTTCATTGCATTAATTCCTAAAGGAGGAACTTTAACATTAGATCCATGTTCATCATACGCCCACACTTCAACTTTATAAGTGCCTTTTTTGGTTAACTGCCAATTATAAGAAGCACTATTACTACCACCAAAAGGCACATTATGATCATATTGAACAATATTATCAGATAGTGAGGTTATTTTAAATCGAACATAATCAGTAGGGAGTGGAGAATCACCAATAGCTGTAGCAGTACTTTTAATCCAAGTACCAATCACTACTTGACCTTGTGGATTATTTCTTAAACTCAAATCATAGGTAGGATGAGAAATTATATGTAAATCTTCATTATCACAAACACATCTAAAAATATAGTTACCATGAACAGTAATATTCTTTGACCATGGTGTTGTAGCATTAACCACTTCATTAAATAAACCAGTGAAACTAATAGTTACAGTAAAATCAGGTAATTTGTCAACATCATCACTACTGTTTGTACTGTTAAGAACCATTCTATAATTTAAAGAAAGATTATCACCAAATTCTTCTGTAGTGTTAGTCCTTGTCCAAGTATCATTAACAGATAATTGAGTCACGAAATAGCTATCAGGATCACTAACAGTACTTGGATGGCTTATACCTGCAAGGCTGATATTGTTAGTACCCCACCAATTGTAATCATAAGCAAGAGAACCAGCAATATATAAGTTTGATCCATTAAGGGCAGCATTATTATTAAATATACGATTATAACTAATATTACCATTACTACTTTTGTATAATCCACCAGCATTTCTATTTGCAGTGTTACCAGTAATATTACAACTAGTCACATTACCATTATTGTTGAAATATACTCCACCACCAGTGTTGGCAATATTATTGTTTATGTTACAAGCACTTACACTACCACTAAAGATATTTATTCCACCACCAATACCATTATTTTTGTTGTTAGTGATATTACAAGCAATCACATTGCCATATGTTATGGATACTCCACCACCATCATTTGCGATGTTGCTTATGATATTAGAATTTGACACACCACCGTTCCTTAATGATACTCCACCACCACCATATGTTGCGATATTACTCAAGATATTACAACCAGTCACAGTCACATTACTATTTGGTTCACCGAAATATACTCCACCACCATTATTTGCGATGTTTTCTGTGATATTACAATTACTTATAATGGCATTATTACCACTAATATATACTCCACCACCTTGATTACCGTAAGAAGATGGACCTGTGGTATTTCCTCCTGTTATTATTAGTCCATCAAGTGTGACATTATCATTAATTATATTGAATACTCTCTTATTTTTACCACTGGCATTAATGATTGGATTAGCACCATCTACGGCTTTTATAGTGAGATTAGTTATATTAACATTAATATCATAATCACCATCTGCATTATATATTCCATCATTAAGTTCTATAATATCACCATAACTTGAATTATCAATAGCATCTTGTATACTATCACCAGGATTTAATGTGGATGATGATTCTGCTGATATCAAATATACTAAACTCATAATACTTAAAATACCTATTAAAACTATAATTCTCTTATTACTTTTATTCAACATATTCTTCAAAACTCTCCTATTTTTATTCTTATTTTTTATATTAAAAAAAAAATGAAACTACTAACCTCCCATAAAAAAACAATATATAATCCATCCTCCTTTTTTTATAAAAAAAAGTTTAGTGGAATAATGCTACTGGTTCCGATATAATCTTATATGCTACATCAATAAATAAGTCTTAATCCTTGTTTTAGTGGAATTTTAAAGTATTTTTACTATGGATTATTTTCCACATATTAAACAAAGCTTAATTATCTACTTATTCTTTATATTAAAGCTTAAATCAGGATATTTTAATTTAAAATCCCAGATAAAAATGTATTTTTAGAAAGCAATGTATATATTTACTTAAAACATGCTGAAAAACATGAGTACATGCTTCGATTTTTGCTCAAAATCTAACATCTTATATTTATTAAGAACTTTATCAATATTTTTTCTCCTGTATATTTGAAAAGTATTGAAATTTTCGATATTGTGTCAATAAATAAATTTCAATCCCTGTTTTAGTGGAATATGATCTACTGAGGTATACATATACAGATTGGAATGGTTAATAAAAGCTTTAATTCTTGTTTTAATGGAATAATTAATATAAAAATTGATATTGAGTATATTACTAAGTCAATGAATAAGTTTTAATCCTTGTTTTAATGGAATACAATCATAAACTATGGTAAATAAAATTCAAAAAAGGCCAATAAATAAATTTTAATCCTTGTTTTAATGGAATAAACGATAGTATTCAAGGTGTAATTGAAGTGATAGCATTCAAGCTACGATTGATGTCGACACATCAATAAATAAGTCTTAATCCTTGTTTTAGTGGAATCATTTAGACATGATAAGAAAAATAGAATTTTTAGACAGTCAATGAATAAGTTTTAATCCTTGTTTTAATGGAATAAGTATTATATAATGGAGATAAGCATACAGGATTGATGTCAATGAATAAGTCTTAATCCTTGCTTTAGTGGAATGAGTTAACTAATGGATACTTAACTGGTACTGTTAAGCCAATAAATATTTTAATCCTTGTTTTAGTGGAAATAGGAAGGATAGTAAACATTCCAGTGTAATTAATGGTATCAATAAGTTTTAATCCTTGCTTTAGTGGAATCTTTTAATCCATTAGATGACTACTTGTTTTCTCAGGTAAATAAATAAGTTTTAATCCTTGTTTTAGTGGAATAGCTAATATTTTTTCTTGAATCATCTTAAAAAAACATTGAAAATACTTATTTTTTTGAAATTTTGTGCAAATCTTGAAAACATAATCATATTAATATAATATTGCACAACCTAATATAAATAGTTTTCGAATTTATATATTTGATTATGAAAATATTTTAATTTTTAAGCTCTTTTTATTTAAATAATTTTTAGAAGTTATATGGTGTTAGGAATAAAATAAATTTTAAGCATTTTCCATGCTTAATTAGCACCATAACATATTCCACCTACCTTGAAATCTAAAAGTAGATTAAAATTAACCAAAAAAAATGAAAATAAATCTAATATTAACCCTAATATTTAAATACAAAGCCATATACTTCATTTAAATCTTGGACAAAATCTAAACAGATTTTTAAGAACTTTATTTCAATAATAACAAACAAAATCTTATAATATCAATAAATAGAATTAATAAAGCTTTAAAAATGTTAAGCATACCTATTAAATATTTGGATTTTATTTTAAAGTATTTTTATTATAACTTAAAACATGACAAAAAACAAAGCACATATTTCGATTTTTACTCAAAATCTAACATCTTATATTTATTAGGAATTTTATCAATATCTATTTCTCTTGTATACATAGTTAACTTTTCAAACTTTTTATTCAAATGTTTATCGATCTTTTTAAAAACCTTGGGTAATTAACCCTTTTTCAAAGAATCATCAATTTTGCCAAAATTCAAGTTTCATACTATATTGGGGAATATGATGATTTGAAAAGTAGTGAAATTTTCGATATTTTGTCAATAAATAAGTTTTAATCCTTGTTTTAATGGAATAAATACAGATCATGGAGCAACAATAAACAACAGTGGTGCCGATGAATAGTTTTAATCCTTGTTTTAGTGGAATAGTGCTATGGTTTTCGCATTAGCTAATGATTACTTGTCAATAAATAAATTTTAATCCTTGTTTTAGTGGAATATTAATACCAGACTATACTACATGGAATGGTGAGTTGTCAATAAATAAATTTTAATCAATGTTTTAGTGGAATATGCTCACACCAATTTAGTGATTGATACGAATATATGTCAATGAATAAATTTTAATCCTTGTTTTAGTGGAATGATAATATAGCTGATGGAGGCACCATAATCTTGAAGTCAATGAATAAGTCTTAATCCTTGTTTTAGTGGAATAGGTAAAATTTTTTCTTGGATCATCTTAAAAAAACATTGCAAATGCTTATTTTTTTGAAGTTTTGTGCAAACCTTGAAAACATAATCCTATTAACATGGTATTGCACAATCTAATATAAATAGTTTTCGAATTTATATATTTGATCATGAAAATATTTTAATTTTTAAGCTCTTTTTATTACAATAACAGCTATACATTTATTTAGTTTTTAAAAGATTTTTGCATTAAATTATTAAACAAATTATTAATTTCTATTTTAGATTGATTTTGATATTCTTTTATTTTTTCTACTTTTTTTACTATTTCAGCAAATTTATTTTGAATTTCTATTGGTGGTTTTGGAATTTTAAATCTTTCCAACTTCTTAGGACTTATTCTTGGCAAATTTGCTCCTGTTGATTGTTCAGTAGCTAAGTCAATGTAATAATCAAGACTTAATAAGTATTTAATAAATAATTTATTACTAAAATTAGTTATCGGAAGAATTGGAATTATATCCGTACTACAAACTCCATTAAATGATGGTAAAGCCACTTTATTAAGATAAGGTCTTAGTTTTCCATACAATACATGATTCTCATTAAATGAATATTTATTACTTTTAATATTTTCATCTTTAATTTTATTTTTTTTTAAAATTTTACCAGAATTAGATTCTATATGCTCTAATCCAATGTAAAAATCATTTTCATCAAAATTTGCAGGCTTAATAGACTTAGTATCTAATTTAATAATGTCTTTTAGATATCCAAAATCCCAATTTTTTTCATTTTCAACTGGATTTCCAAACATTTCTAAGAAAATACTTTTTAAATAATCTTCTGTTAATTTGTCTGCTTTTTCTCTGTAATCTTGAAGTTTTTCAACTTTTTCTAAAATAGCTATTATTTTCTTTTGAACTTCAATTGGGGAACATGTGAAGTAAATTCTTTAATTTTACTGTTATTAATAGCCTTTTGAGTAGCACCACCACTTTTTTTATTTTTTTCTTTTTGAAAGACTGAACTTCTTACATGAAAATACAAAAACTTTGGGAGTATTTTATTTTTTTCTTTTATTCTTAAACCTGCAAACCCTGTTGAATATAAATTCTTACTTGTTTCGCCATCAATTAAAAATACTTTTTCAGTGTCTTTCATTTTCGCAAAAATAATATCGTTTTCATTGAACTCCATATTTGCTCTACTTGGTCTTGAATTGTATGTTACACTGACATGATCATGTATATTATTGGTTTCTAATGAACCTGTAGCAATATAATTTTTTTCTCCTTCAAATTTATTAACTCCTGAGTTTACTATATCTACAATATTTATCAATTTTAGAATTTTGGGATTACTATTTGTCAAAACAACACCTTTTATATATTCAATAATTGCTCTTGTTTATATTAATGAAGTAATATAAATATTATGATACACATTAAATCTATTATGATCTTTAGTTATCTCTTCAATTTCATTATTAGATAAACCTAATTCTTTCATGAAACATAATTCAACAATACATTTTAATTCTTTCATCAAATACACTTCATTTTTAAGCTTAAAATCAGCATAATGAGTATAATGATTTCTTGCACCAACAACAATTTTAACAAATTCGTTTATTTTTTGTTCTCTTTTCTTTTTATCACTATAATTATTCAAAATTTCATCAATTTTAGAAAATTCTAATTCAGATAATAATTTTTTTAACATAGTCCTTAAAGAATATTGGTAGCTATATTTGATACTGAATTTAAGCTTATTTTTAAAACCATCATCAATTTTAAATTTTTCAAAATTATTATAGTATTCTATAGGTGAAGACTCAATATCTTTTTTTAAAGGTTCAAAATCTTTTTATTGTGATATTCATTTTTAAATATCATTAAAATTTCAAAACAAGAATATAAATGGCAATGAAATGGTAAATCAACAAGAGTTACCTTTATTCCATGTATACATCCTAAAATTAAAAACTGATTTTTGATTTGTCTATTTGCAGAATTATTAATTTTATTGTATAAATTTATATATTCTATAGAGTTGAAGAATTTTTCATTAAAATTTATTTATATTAATTAAAATTTATTTATATTAATTAAAATTTATTTATATTAATTAAAATTTATTTATATTAATTAAAATTTATTTATATTAATTAAAATTTATTTA
>JAITPS010000237.1 GCA_031289325.1 Candidatus Methanovirga meridionalis | reverse complement strand
TTGGATGAGAATAATTGGTTTTGATATTCAAGGTGAAGTCATTCAATTAAAAAATAGGCTGGACTGCTTACTAATAAAAGATGATTATGCAATTATATTAGAATTAAAGTACAGTAAGAATGAAAGCTTAGATGAATTATTGGATAAAGCAATAGAACAAATCAAAGAAAATGGTTATTATAAACCTTATCAAAATAAGAAAACAATCATTTTTGTGGGAATTGCATTTAAAAACAAGGAAATTAAATGCAGACTAAAACTTTTTAAAAACATGAAATTGTAGAACAAACTTTTTAAAAATTTTGGTTTTAAATTTCTATGATTTTCTTAAAATTTAATAAATGTTATAATATATAGAGAGTTTCTAAAAACTATGTTTTTATAAGTGCTTTTCTTTGTTTATTATATATTTAGATTTTTTATAAAGTTTTTCTTACATTTTTCCCTCATTTTCTTCTTTTTCAATAGAGATTCATGTATTTTTTGCATAGCTATCGCTCGGACAAGCTATTTCGGAGCATGAATATTCTTTTTAACTGTCTTAGATTATAACTTAAAGCTGTAATTATGTATTTTGTCTTGTTTTTAGTGATTGTTGTTATTTATTACCATAAAATGTATACAAACTTTCTTAGAAGATACTATACCAGAAAATAAGCGATTTAAATATAACAACAGACCATGCAACAGAATATGATAAACTAATAAATAACTTAGGATTCATAAGCCATCAAAAATGCATAAAACACCTATTATGACATCATACATGACAAATTCGAAAAGCCATTGAAAAAATGTAAAGATGAAAAAGAAGAAAAACAACTAAAAAAATGTAAAGGGAAACTAATGAATAGTATTTAAAATAAAAAACATTTATATTGCTTTAAATAGTCTGAATAATTTGTGTATGGATTTGGAATTAATGCCCGAATTTTTAAAAAAATTTTTAGATAATAAGATCCTTCACAATGGGATAAACTAACTGTATTCAGGATTGATCATAATATACCAAAAACAAGTAGACCAAGCAGAATCATGTTTTTCCCTTACACAACAAAAAGAATGGAAAAAAGGTTTAAAACTAAAAAAGGAATTTTGAATCACTGTGTTAACATTGTATTAAGGTTAAATGATGAATTTAGAGATTTTAAACCTTTAAATTATTTTAATAATTGTTAATATATCCTGATTTTTTCATATATAATATTTCAGCTGTTTTTAAATGTTTTCCAGATGTTTTCGGAAGAAAAAATCATAGGATATCACAGGAGGTTAAAACCTTACAATCCCAAAACAATTATATAATCAAAACAACTATATATTAAATAAATTAAAAATATATAATATAAATAATTATATGATATCGATAATAATATATATTTAAGAGGTAATCAATATGAAAGTGAATAATGATGTTGTTGGAAAAGAAGTGCTTAATATAGATGGAGTAATAGTTGGAAAAGTACATGACATGGAATTTGATGAAAAAACCAATGAAGTTAAATCAATAATTGTAAAAAAAGGTGGATTGACGAGTACTTTAAATATTAGTAAAGCAGAAAATGTTATTCCTTTTGATATGATTAAAGCTATTGGAGATAAAATTCTACTTAAAGATGCATTTGATGATGATTTTTTAATTTAAATATTTATTAAAATTTCATGAAGATAACTATTGATTAAACATATTTTAATTAGAATAAGATGTTAATTTTCAATATCTAACCAATGGAATGGGATTATGGCTTCAAAAGAACTATTAATTAAACTTTTAAAAGAAAATGATGTTATCAAATATGGAAATTTCATTTTATCATCAGGTAAGAAAAGTGAGTATTATATAGACATAAAAAAAGGAATTACAAACCCAAAAATTCTTAAAATGATAGCTGTTTTAATCAATGAAAAATTACAGGATGATAAAATCCATAGAATTGCAGGTCCTGCTCTTGGAGCTGTTCCAATAGCTGTAGCTGTTTCTTTAGAATCTGAAATCCCTTTTTTAATGATTAGAAAAGGAAAAAAAGATTATGGGACTTCAAAACAAATTGAAGGAGAAATTAATTCTGGGGACAATGTTGTAATTGTCGAAGATGTTACAACCACTGGTGCTTCTATTTTAAAAGCTATTGAAGCTATTGAAAGTGTTGGTGGAATTGTAAAAAAAATTTTTGTTGTTGTTGATAGAGAAGAAGGAGCTTTAGAGTCTTTTAAATCTAAAAACACAGAATTTATACCTTTGATTTCCGTGCATGAGTTTATTGAAAAATCATAAGATAAGGATTGATGCAAATGCATGAAGATCAAACTAAACACTGTATAAACTGTGGTATTGAAATATCTAAAGCAGATTATGAAAAATATAATGGCTATTGCCAGGAATGTTATTTATTACTGTTTTCATGATTTAATCTCTCTACTGAATGATTTAGAAGTTTTATAGTATTTCTTACTATTGTAAGATCCCATATTATAATTTTTAATTGTAAAAATAGTTATAAATCATTTTTATATAATTTTATAAACAATTAACACAATTAACATACTTAAACATTATAAAAATAAAATTATTAAACTATAAAAATAAAATTATTAAACATTATAAAAATAAACATTATAAAAATAAACATTATAAAAATAAACATTATAAAAATAAACATTATAAAAATAAACATTATAAAAATAAACATTATAAAAATAAACATTATAAA
>JAITPS010000206.1 GCA_031289325.1 Candidatus Methanovirga meridionalis | reverse complement strand
GTTCCTGTGTAATCACTAAAGTTCAAACCACACTTTTTACAAGAGTAATGTCTTGTTTTAAAAGGTGATCCACGGTTATGAATTTCATAACTTTTACATTTTGGACAATAAACTCCAAGCGACCATCTAAATTCCACAAAGCATATTTATACAAGTTTCTTCAGATGGTAACATATTGACATGATTTAAAATTTTAGAAGTCATAATACAATATATATCTCATATTATATATAAACTTTGTAATGATATGTATACAAGAGTGATATTTATTAATTAGAAACCATAAATTGTTTTATTATTGTTTTATTATTGTTGCAGAAATGAAACAATAAAATGAAACAATTTTTAATAAATAGTTTTAACAATCATAACATTATTCATTTTAATCAGGTAAAATATAGTTGGAACTCGGATGTCAAAATTGAAGATTTTTGTAAGTAGTAATCAAAAGGAATTTGAACATGCACGATTGTCAATCAAACAATTTATAGAAAACACACCAATATACAGTAATTTGTTTGAAGTATTTATATTTGAAAACAGAGTTGCTGAGGGTAGATCTCCTGATGAAATATATTTAAAAGAAGTTGAAGAGAGTGATATCTTCCTTGGTTTAATAGGGAAAAATTATGGGGAAATACATGAAAATGGGTTATCAGCAAGTGAAGAAGAATTTGACATCTTTTTAAAATCTTCCAATATAAAAAATACATTTGTATATATTCTTGAAAATATAAATCCAGATAAAAACACGGAAAAATTTATAAAAAAAGCTCATATAGTAAAGTATGATAGATTCAACCATGAAAATTTATTAATGAAAATACAAAGAAGTTTGGAAAAATTTTTATATATGAAAGGAATACTCCAAAATAAGGATTTTGATGAAAGATTTGTATTAGAATCAAGTTATGAAGATGTTGATGAGGAAAAAGTTAAATATTTTTTAAAAATAAGTGATTCGATTACTAAAATTGGAGGAATAGATAAAGAGATAAAAAACACATTACTGAATAGATTAAGTGTCTTAAATCATGACCTTAATCTTAACAACACTGGAATACTATTTTTTTCTAAAAAAGTAGAAAAATTTCTCTCTTAAAATGAAATTAGAATGGTTAAATTTAGAGGGACTGAAAGAATTAATATAATTGATAAAAGATTTATTAATACCACAATATGTGAAGCATTAAAAGAAATTGAGTTATTTTTTAATAGAAATACAAGGGTTCGTAGTGAAATAAACGGATTTAGAAGAGAAGATATTGATGAATATCCCTATGAAGCTATTAGAGAAGCTGTTGTAAATGCAATAGCTCATAGAGATTATAACATCAAAGGTTCACCCATAAGTTTTTTAATTTTTTCTGATAGAATAGAAATTACAAGTCCTGGAGGTTTGGTGCCTCCACTAACTATTGATGAACTTGGAAAAAAAATTGTTCATAGAAATAACCATATTTGTAAACTTTTAGAGAAAACAAGGTATATGGAAATCATAGGTTCTGGAATTCCCAGAATGAGGGAAAAAATGAAAGAATTTAATCTTCCTGAAGTGGAATTTATTGAGAAAAATGGTTTTTTTGAAGTAATATTTAGAAATTCTAAAAAAATAAATATTGATGAATTTAAATTAAATCATAGACAATCAGAAGTTTTAAAATTACTTAAAACTAAAAAAGAAATTAATTTAAATGAATATGTTAAAATCTTTTCTATATCCAAAACAACCGCATCAAGGGATTTGAAAGAATTAAATAATTTAAAATACATAAATAAAATACTTATTAATGGAAAACAGATAAAATATGTTTTAAATCCAACTTACATTAATGATTTTTCATAAAAAGTTTTACATAAAATAATAGGATAAATCATATAAAAAAATTTTTTTTAATTTTTTTTTTTTTAATTTGTAATATTTTAATCCTCCACATATCTTAATAATATTCATATATTCTAATAATGAAATTTTTTTATAAAATACTAAATAGATAACTAATTCTACTTAAAATATTATAAAAATAGTTATTTTAAAGTTTTTAAGCTATTTAATAACTATTTAATCCTTAAATAGCATATCGGGGGGGGGGGGGGGTGGTAGATTTTTCAATGAAAATACCTTAAACCTTCAGCATTTTAACCAATTCCTTTTAACTATTATTTATTCAAATAAAGAATAATCAATAATGTTTCAATATTGATTTAAAAGCAATACCTTTATATATAAGTAGTTTATAATAGTTATAAACATGAAAAGATTATTATTTTTTTATAATATATCTTTTCTCATAGAGAAGTTGTCTAACAATTCTTTTTATAAAATTTTTTAATCTTCTATTTTATAAATAGATAGTATAATAAACTTTAAATTAGAATTAAACTATAAAATAATATTCAAATTAAAATTACATCATCGGTTTATATTTTTTTTAAAGATTAACTTGCATATTATGTTTAATAGTTATAGGTGATTGTATTGTTTTATGATGAGTTGTTTTATGAAAGAATATCTGATTTATCTGATAAGAATCAGATAATTATGATATTAGAAAATAGTAAGAAAGGGTTTAAAGATATAATTCTAAATTTTTATGTTTTAATTCTCGCTGCCATGCTTTTATTAACATGGATTTCATATTTTTTATATTTATCATCTTATGTTGGTTATTCGGATTTGGGTGATTTATTTATACATATTTTGGGATTTCCTATAGCTCTTTTTGTTCCATTTATATCTGAGATTACTGCTTCAGGTTATATCCTTGCTTATGCTCGTATTTTTGCTTATGCGAATCTTTTGTTGATAATAACTCTTTTTGCTGGTTTATTTTTGTCATATAGGGGCGTGAAAATTTATAATTATAGTTTAGAAAATATAGCATTAAATCATATTAAACAATTGAAAGAGGAATTATCAAGTGCAACTGCAATCACAGGTTATGATGATGGTAGAGAATAATTTTGATGAATAATTCTTCCCATATTTTTAATTTTTAAATATAAAGGAGATGGTTAAATGAATATGAAATTAAATTCAGAAGTTATGTTTTTTAAAGAAACAATCAGAGATATGACCGATAAAAGTCAAGTATTAATGTTAGCACAAAGTAAACATAAAAGTGATTGGTGGATGAGTATTCTTATAACTGGTTTATGGCAAATGGTGAATGGTGAAGCTGGTAAAGGTATATGTTTATTTTTATTTGGATGGATACTTTTAGTATTTGGTGGATACATTTATGGTATAATAAATGCACATAGTCAATGCAGTGAATTTAATAACACAATTGATATGATAGCTACTCAAAGAATTAGATCAATACAAGAAGAATTAAAATTAAAAGAAGCAGAGAGTGAATCAGAATGATATATTATTACACAAGTTATGCTGAATCAGAGCTAACAGATGCTATTACAGCTGCTATAAATAGTGCAATTGTGTATGGATTTATTGTTTTATTTGTTATTATATGTGTGATTATCTTATTAATCTATAATAGTAAAAAAAACAGTGAAAGACAAGCAGAATTAATGAAAAAAATGTTAGAGGATGATTAAAAATGTGGAAGCCAGTTGAAAAGGTGATCTAATGGATAATTTACAATGTAAAATGTGTGGAAGTAATAATATCTCTGTTGTTGATGGTGTTCCAACTTGCAGAGATTGTGGAACTATCATCATTTTAAAAAAAAAGAATCCCGGATTAGCTGCAGTAATTTCTTTTATTGTTCCTGGTGTAGGACAATTATATAATGGAGAAATAGCTAAAGGAATTATTATTCTAATCGGATCTTGGATAATCGGTTGGTTAGTTGGAATTTTCTTTTTATCGCATGGTGGACTTTATAACTCAGGATATTATATATTCATTGTTCTTTTTAATATTATTATAAGGACTTATGCAAGTTATGATGCTTATGTTACAGCAAAAAAATTGAATATGAATTGGTTAATCTATTATGGGGAGAATGGAAAAAAAGGTTTAAAACTAAAAAAAGAATTTTGAATCATTGCATTAACATTATATTAAGGTTAAATGATGAATTTGGAGAGGTTAAATCTTTAAATTATTTTAATAATCGTTAATATGTCCTGATTTTTTTATGCATAATATTTTATCTGTTTTTAAATGTTTTCCAGATGTTTTTGGAAGAAAAAATCATAGGATATCACAGGAGGTTAAAACTTTACACTCCCTATATGATTCCATATATTAAAAATTAGAATAATACTTAATTTATATTGAGAATGAAACTATGAATGATAAAAACGATGAGTGTTTGAAATGTGGAGCTCATGATTTTGTTAAAATTGCTGGTGTTTTAACATGTAAGAATTGTGGCATGCAATATCCTGAGATAGATGATAATGAGAGACAACTCCCCACAAAAATTTTAAAAGAAGATACACCTCAAGCTTATGGATCAAAATTAACTAAAGATGTTTCAAATATAAAAGATACAGAAGATATTTTAGAAAAAGAAAGAAAAAAAGAAGAAAGAGAAAAAGAAATAAAAAGGCTAATTAAAGCAAATGAAGATTATTCAAAAGCACCTGCTCGGAGAAATCGTAAATTAAATCCAGATGAGAGGACAAAAAGGGAATTACGTGGTGTATTAGAACCTATAGGTTATTTGTCTGATGATGATATACTTATGTATAGTCCAAAATCTCGTGCTGCCAGTAAAATTAGGTGTAAAAGAAAAATATTTGAAGGATTTAGAGATTATTTGAATTGTTATCCATTACATTTTTTAGTGATAAGCATTATTTGCATTATTATAATAATACAATTATGCTCATTATATTATGCTTTATTATAGTAATCATTTGACATTATTAACACTTTTACTATAATTCTTTGTGTAGAAGGAGGTTTTTTAAAGTGAAAAATAAATTAAACAAAATTATCATTATGGGAATATTATTAATAGTAGTTCTATCTATAATTCCATCTATAATTATTCCTAATCATCATTATAAATTAATTACAGATTGTACTTCTTTGGGTTGTGATTATTATGTTTGGCATAGTACTAATTATGATTATAATCTCGCTGGTGAATCGTCTAATTATGTGGATGGGAAACAGGTATTTTTTTTTGATGGGAAAATTGCAAATATACTCATTGATAAAAGATGGAAAAGTTTGTATGATGATGCGGATATTTCTGCACAATTATTCAAAGATGATATTTTGATTAAAGAAGAAAAACTTAACACTTCAATTATCTGGACAGAAGTCTAATTATGATGGTTTTGATAAAGTTCTTAATAAATAACTTTTTTAAAATAAATATTATTAAAAAATATTAATTTAAAATTAGTGGCACTGTAAAAAGAGGATGGATTTTCACGAATGAAAAATTAAAAATATAAGCTAAAAATTAGATGGCATATAGGGATGTTAAGTTTTTTCTGCCTAAAAACTAATTTTCAGATTTTAAATTTTCATGCTAATTTTACACTGCTGATAAGTATTGTTATTCAAACAGTAATATTGGGGATTTTTTTATCATAGCTATATTATTGAATGTTAGTAAAAATATATTAGTAACTTATCTGATGAGGATGAAAAAAGTATTAAAAGCATTAAATCATTTTTAATTGAATTAATTGTTTTATCTGGTAAGATTAGTTCTAAAAATTTATCTGAAAATTTAAAAAAAGAGTTCGATGATTTAGTGAATTTAGTAAGGTTTTCTGTTCCTGTTAGTAATGTAAGTCTATCATCTTTAGAATATGATATGTTTAATGTTCTTGAAGAATTTAAACAAGAGATTAGTAATATTAATAACAATAATATTAATGATTCACAAGCTTTAAATTTGATTAAAGACTTGAAAAATATTATTAATGAGAAGAATTTAAGATTAAAATCCTTAAAAAAAATAATTGTTATTATAAGAAGCTGTTACACAATTCAATTATTCAAAGTTTAAATTTTAATTAAAATAGACATTTCTTGTGTTTATATGGTTAAAAATAGCATATAAGTAAAAAATAAGTCATCATATGAATTAAATTAAAAATAAATAAATTTATATTCTTATTATAATTAATAAAGAATTTTAAATCAAGAAAAACTTTTAAATTGATTTACTATCATAGTCATTAAATTTTCATAAACTTCTCCCACTAAATCATTGGTTTGTTTTAATTTTCTTAAAACGGTTAAAGTTTCATAAATAATCATTTGACTTATTACTCTGTCGTTCTTTTTAATATTATTCATTATTTTAATAGCTTTTTCATGATCAATGGTTTGTTAACATAAAGATTGACTAAAAAGCTTGTTTCTAAAAGTATCATAATCATAGTCCTAATTTATCTAAGTAAATACTGTTTTTTAGTTGCAATGGGTCTATTTCTTTATCTACTTTAATAACTCCCACCATATCTTCTAATCTTTTAGCTCTTTTACTATTTGTTTTCGGTTTTGGTAACTCATTGTTTATTATTCTTGCTTTTATTTTTTCTTCATCTTTTCCTGTATTTTCTAATCCTTTAATTATAAGATCATTTATGATAGTATTCTGAGTTTTGCCTTTTTTAACTGCCATAGCTTTTATTTTAATTAATGTATCATTTGGGATCTGTATACTTGTTCGTTTAATTTCATTCATATTTTTCAACTCAATTTAATTTTTTAATATTTTTGTCTGAAAATGGAATTTATATGAATTTTCTACATTTCTCTATAAAAGATTCTGTTTTCAGTAAATTTTTTTCAGCTCTTTCATCCAATTAAAATTCCCTCCTTATTAACAGTGGAATAAAAAGAAAAATCTTTAAATTTATTGTAATGATTAAAAGAAACTATTTTTACAGAAATATATTTCATTGTTTCAAGTAAAAAATCACTAACCTTTGAAAATACTTCATCCTCAATTTTATCTTTATCGGTTGTTATGATCATAATATCTATATCAGAGTCTTTATTATCATCTCCACGAGCAACCGAACCAAATAATATGATTTTTTTAATTTCAGAGAAATTCAATGAGTTAGCAAATTCAATCGCAATTTGTCTTCTATCCATTTAAATTACATCCTTCTCTTTTATTTAGCATAATTCCAGCATATTATGGATAATTCCATACAAACTAATGTGTTTAGGTTTTAATTCATGTATTTAAAAAAAATTTTATTATTTCTATAAATTTGACAATATAAAATTCTTATTAAAAAAAATTAATTAAATATAAATTAAATATAGATGATTTCCAAAAACCTATTTTTAGTATTACTTTTTTCTACTTTATAAAATTTTCGTGACATAATACTCATAAATTTTTCATTCACATTCCATTATTCATTTCTTTAATCATGTTTTTCCATAAATTTAATTAAAACCTTATAAAATCTAAACATTCCCATTCAAAAAAAAAAATGATAGCTCTCACTAAACCAATACTCATTTGGAAATTAAAACATTAGTTCATTTGTTTTGTTTTTATGCTATGCTTATGTTGAAAATATTAATCGACTCTAACAATTCAGCATATTCTATTTTTAATCTTTTTTCTTTTAATTTTCTACCTCTTTTTATTTCTCTTTTAATCTGTCTTCTGTAATCTGCTTTACTTATTTTAGGTCTAATGTTTATTTTTGGCTCTTTTCTTCTTAAGTATTTTCGTGGCATGGTGGATAATAAAAAAGTTATAATTGAGAAATCAGCTAAATATATCTCACTGTTGCTATAAAATTTAAAACTTATTTTCAATGCTTCATTGAATTTTTCTATTTCATGACTATCTTCTATTTCATCATTATATCCTATTTCATCATCTAAAAGATGTACACATAACTCTACTTTTATATCATGTGTTGATGCTTTTGTCATTGAAAAATCAGGCACTGCTTGTGTTTTATTATCATATTTTGAATCCAAAACATCAGGTATTATTTTTTTTAGCGAAACTCCCGTCTCTGCAACGGTGTGTCTTCACTTGATCACCACGAGGATAATCTGCTCTTTTATGTCCTGGATCTGCAGTATAAAATGTAGCATCCTGACTCACATCTTTACTTGGTCTATACCCATTCATTTACCAGATGTATTTTATGAAGATCCCATATATTCTTTAAATAAACCCATACTTGCTAATTTTTCTCTTAAATTCCATATTGTTGATTTACATGGAAAGTTACTATGATATCCCAAAAAACATTGCCATGCTTCACTATCTTTTATTCTATGTGCAATTCATTCATCAGTTTCATTATAATAAACTTTTAACAGTATTATTTTATACATTAAAACACTATCAAAGGGTGGTCGCCCACCCAATGATGATGGATTATGAACTAAATCTAAAATATTCATAAACTTCTTAAAAATTAAATGAGAATGATATAGCATCAATTTATCTCTTTCTTTATTTCTTTGATGTCTTAATGATGATTTAAAATTCATTAAAAACACAGCATTGTGGTCATGACTTAAAAAATTAATCACCATCTCTTTCAAATCATCTATGATTAAAACATTAAAATCAGGGTCATGAATATTAACATAAACATTATCAGAGCTTAAATAATTGAATATTTTACCAATAAAAGACTTTATAAGTTTTTTAGACAAACCATAATAAGAATATGGCTTAATTAAACTACTCAGTCTAAAATTAATTTCTTGCTTGGATTCGTCTAAAAATTCTATTTTTCTTATCATGTCTAAAGGATATCTAAATTAACCTATATAAACATTTTGAAATTAAAATTCAAATTATTAAGATTACATATATTAGTAAATACATATTACCCCACATGTAACAAGGTATAAACAATGATAAAATATAATCAAATAAAATATGTAAACAACCCTTCAATAAAAACATATAACTAATATTATAAATATTAATTAAATAACAGAGAAAAGTAATTAAGTTAACAGAGGAGAAGAAATAATAACCTTAAAGAAGGCAATGAAAATGTAATAAAAATAGTTGAAAAAGTATGAAAATAGAAAAAGTTAATACTAATAAAAAACAAAAAAAGGTTTTTGGAAATTATCTAATATAAATTTAAAAATAATAATGTAAATTATCTAATATAAATTTAAAAATAATAATGTAAATTATCTAATATAAATTTAAAAATAATAATGTAAATTATCTAATGTAAATATAAAAATAATAATGTAAATATAAAATAGGGGAAAGGGTATGAAAGAAAAAACTTATATTAAAAATTATTTAACCGATGTGATCTTTGAGGTGAATTTCCCTCCAATTTTAGAATTAATGGGTGGTGATGATCAATATGCTTCCATATTCCAAAAAAATATAGTGGACAAATTCCCTTATTCAGAAATTAAAAAAGGTGAAGAAATTACTTTAAATGTACCCAAAATAAAGAGTGAAAGGAAAAAAATAAATTCATGGTTATTTAAGGATGATGTTATTCCTAAAAAAATAGTGATTCTCAATTATAATAAAATTGTTTTACATTATAAAAAACATTATACCACTTTTAATGATTTTTTTGAAACAATACAATTAATATTTGATGCATTATGTAAATATCCTGTGAGAAAAGTAGAGTATATTGGAATGAGATATATTAATCAAATAGATGAAAATAAAAATTTGGAGGATTTAATTAACGAAAAATTACATATTACTTCTGGATTTGTAGATAAAGATGATATTTTAAGGTCTATGCATTCTTTAGAGTTTAGAAAAGAGGATTATGTCTTTAATTTTAATTTTGGTTATCCTAATTCAAGGGCAATGAAAGAATTTGTATTAGATTATATTTGTAAGTATAAAGAAGTCACGGATATTAATAATGTTTCAAAAATTGCAAGAGAAATGAATAAAATAATTAAAGAATACTTTGAAAAAAGCATTTCAAAAGGATTAAGAGAGATCATGAATGGAGGAAGAAAATGATGGGTTATGATGATATTATTGAAGATTATTCAAATATAATGCTTGAAGATTATTCAAATATAGATTCTACTAATAGTAATACGATTCATGTTTTATATGAAAAACCTGAAAAGAGTATTGAATTCATATCATACGAAAGACTCAATCTTTCACATACTTTAAATGAATTGTTGGAATACTGTAAAAATATAATGCTTAAAAAAGAGAAATTAATACCAACAAATACTAATAGATCAGGTACAATAGACATATTAAACAAATATAAAAATGAATTATTGAAAAATGAAGCTGAAAATGAAGCTTATTTAATATCTGAATTAGAAGATATATTAGATTACTGCTTTGAAAGTGATAATTTTAACCCATCAAAGGATAATATTGTTTTAATTACCAAAATAATTGAAGTGAATCTTAATTTCATCAAAAACAAAACAAACCTAATTAAAAAATACCCTAATAATAATGAAAATTTCATCAATGAGTATACTAAACTACTTGAAGATCATTGTAAAATATTGGATAAATATGAATCCCAATTTTATACAAAAATATATATCCCTACAGGTAAACATGAAGCAACAATAAATAGTATATATGATGTTATGAAAGAAGATTTTATTAAAGGATAGAAAATATGTCTCTTTTTTTCGATACTAACGTTCTATTAGGATTCATTTTTAAATGGGATCCTTGGCATAGTTATGCAACTAAGGTGTTTAAAGATAATTGTATTAAATATTACTCTGACACTGTTAGTAAGGAATACAATAATAAATTTCGTGAAATGATTGATAAATATAATTCGTTATTAAGTATTATTATATCTGAGTTGTCTTCATCAGAAGGATTTATGAGTAAAGAAGATTTAATAAAAATCGCAAACAAAAATAATATTAAACATATAGACAAAAAATTAAAAAAATCAATTATAGATAATATATGGGAAATTGAAGGCTATGGATTGGATGAAAACATGAATAATTTAATAGTTAGTATAAAAGAAATAAAATATGATTTGAAACATGATTCTTTTTCAAGAAAAGATAAGTGTGAATCTATTTTAATAAAACATATTCGAACATTGAGTTATAATAAAATTCAAGATAAACTCAAAGAAAAAATACATTTTCCAGATTGGAAAATATTTTTGGATGCACATGATCTATCTTATAGATTAGAACCAGATTTAGAAGTGGTAACTTCTGATGCTAAACCAGAAGATTTAGAATATATCAAAAATGTGACAAATATAAATAAGATCACAGATTTAGCAAGAAGAATATTCAAATAAAACATTTTATGTGTTGATTTTATTTCATTTTATGTTATGCGAAAGTTAATTATTTTTGGTAATGTAAAATTAGCATGGAAATTTAAAATTTGAAAATTAGTTTTTAGGCAGAAAAAATTTAACACATATACATGTAATCGAATTTTTAGCATATATTTTTAATTTTTCATTCGTGAAAATCCATCCTCTTTTTACAGTACTCAATCATTATTTATCTTTTTAAATAATTTATGTTCAAATAATTATTGTTGAAGTTTCCAGTGTTTTTCATCGTAATATCTTTCTAAGACTTCATTTGTTATCATTTCAGCTATACGTTTAGCACCACGATATCCTACAATTGGATGAGAATGGTATCCTACCCTATCGTAAACTGGATATCCAAATCTTATTAATGGAATCTTAGTTTCATAGTTTATAAATCTTGCATCGGAGTTTCCCATTAAAACATCAATTTCATTTTCTTTAACATAATTTTCAACTGCTCTTAAATCCTGTTCCACTAAAACATCTATGTTAATGTTTGATTCTTTAGCAACTATTTCCATATCAGTTGGGAATGATTTCTCATCAGCACCAGTACAAACCATTACAGGTTCCATACCTAATTCACTAACAAATCTTGCAATACCTGTTACTTGGGTGGGATCTCCGAAAATAGCAACTTTTCTACCAAATAAATATCTTGCTGAAACATCGGCCATTAAATCAATAAGTAGACCTCGTTCATCAAGAATGGATTCAGAAATTTCACAATCAGTTAATGATTGAAGATTTCTTAGAAATTGATCTGTTCCTTTTATACCAATAGGTGGAAGATCATCAGTTATAGCTGGAACATTATGAGATTTCTCAAGAGTTTCAGCACCTAATTTAGCATATTTACAAATACTTATGGTGCCTCTTGAAGCCGATACATTTGCAATCTCATCAACCGTAACTCCTCCTTTAGGATAAAACGGTCTTTCTTGTTTAGATGGTCTAAGAGGTGCATCAAAAGCTTCGGATATATCAGTCAACATGGTATAACTTATAGATAATGTATCCATTATATGTTTTAATTCTTTAACATCACCAGGATTTAAAATACCAGGAATTATATTGACTTTAGAATTATCATCCTCATTTGCTTTAGTAACAGTTTGTATCATTGAATTAATAGCTACACCATAACCAGAGTAATGGGTTCCTACAAAACTTGGTGTTGGAATTGGTATAACTTTTATATCTTCAATTCCTTTGTATTTTTCATTCTCTTCACTCATTTCTTTAAGTTCTTTATTTGTAGTATCCACAAAACCAAAAACGTCATCACCAATAATCTCACTTGAACATGTTGTTATTGCTCCAATAAGATCTGGATGATACCTTATTGCAATATTTTTTATACTGGAGTTTATATTTTTTCTACCCCCAAATACTGCAGCAGCTTCATGAAGGGAAGAAACAGCTATTTCAACAGGTTCTCTAAAATGTCGAGCTAAGTGATATCTTACAAAGCTTGAACATCCTTGTGAACCATGGACTAAGGGTATCCCATGACGAACACCAATTACAGCATACATTGCACCAAGTGGTTGGCATGTTTTAAGAGGGTTTACAATTAAATTTCTTTCTCTATTTAAGACATTAACTCCACTCATAAATTCACTTCCATACAATTAATTCCATACTTATATTACTACCTTTTACAGAGTTATATTCCTGATTATTCATTTACCTGCCTCCATAGTGGTTTCTTCTTCTGGAGTGCTTATCACTTCATCTTGAATTTCTTCTAATTTTTCTTCAAATTCAACTAAGTCCCAAACTGGATTATATATGTTTGCATACAAATCTTTTGCAAGGTTTAAAAATCCTTCAAAGCCAATGTAGGGTCCATTTTCGTATGAATGTATCATAATTGATGGAACCCCATATTTGTAAGCTAAATATTTTTCTTTTATGCCTGCCAATATAATGTCTGGTTTATTCGTGACTATCAATTCTTCAATTTCTAAAGAGTTAGGATCATCTAAAATTGTGGTTCCATCTTTAACTCTTGCTTTCATTTTTTCATAACCCTCTTCATGTTCAAATTCTGAAGCTACAGCTGTAACATTCATACCCAACTCCTTTTCAAGTGGTATGGATAAATGCCAACTTTTTGGTCCACCAGAGAAGATATAAATTTTTTTACCAGTTAACTTTTCTTTATAGTATTTTAGTTCATCTTTAACTTCTCCATGATATTTTGCAATAACTTTTTCAGCTTCCTCTTCTAATCCAAAATGCCTACCTAACATACGAAGATTATCAGCACAATATTCTGTTGAAAAGAAATCTACATTTACATAAGGAATACCATATTTCTCTTCTATTAAATCTGCAATGTATGTAGCCGATCTTTGGCACCTAACAAGATTTAATTTAGATCTATGCATATAACATATTTCTTCATGGGATGAATCACCAGAGAATCTACTTAAAATATTGATACCCATTTCATTTAGATATTTTTCAATAACCCATAAATCACCATCAATATTGTACTCTCCAATTAAACAAATATCGTATTCTGTAGTTTTTGGTGGTTCTTTTGTTCCAACCATTCTACTAAAAATTGTATCATTTGTTATGTGGTGTCCTTTTGATTGTGATGGACCTGCAAATCCAGGAGTATTAAATGCAATAACATCTTTTCCTAATTCCTCTGTAAGTTCTTTACATACTGCATCCATATCATCTCCAATAAGTCCAGTTGTGCATGTTGCATGACAATAAATAGCTGTTGCAAATGGAAATTCCTTTATAGCATCAATAACAGATTGTTTTAATTTTTTAACTCCACCAAATACGACATCTGACTCTTTAAGGTCTGTTCCACAAATATATTTCAAGTTAAAATTATCCACTGGAAAAACTTCACCATTAGGTAATTTAGGTTGACTTGGGTATCTTTTAGCACCTCCACCATAGGTTGTACAACCAACAGGAGAGTGTACAACATGAACTACATCTTTAATAGCTCCAGTTATAACTCCTTTAGATCCTGCATAAACACAACCTCTCGCACCCATACAACCTGGCACTGTACTTGTATTACATGCTATTGAATCTTCACTATCTTCACAATGTTTTACATAAACATGTTTTTCTCTTTCAGGTATTTCTTTATTCACATCAAACAATTTAAAAGGCATATAACTCCCCTATTATTTATTAATTCCCAATTTTCATGTATAATATTAATGAATTATAATTTATTAAAATAATTTAAAAATAATTATCATGTAAAAATTCCAATATTATTATGTATATTAGTGAATTATAATTTAAAGATAATTTAAAGATAATTTAAAGATAATTTAAAGATAATTTAAAAATAATTTAAAAATAATTTAAAAATAATTTAAAAATAATTTAAAAATAATTTAAAAATAATTTAAAAATAATTTAAAAATAATTTAAAAATAATTTAAAAATAATTTAAAAATAATGAAATAATTATTATATAAATAAATTAATTACTATATGATTGAAAATTAATTATTAAGATGATTAAGATTTGTAGTTATATTATTAATTTAAATTTTATTAATTTAAATTGTAATTTATTAAACTATGGCTTCTAATCCTCTATCTTTATTTCTTACTCTAATGGAATCTTCAACAGGGCAAAGAAAAATCTTTCCATCCCCAATGTTTCCAGTATGATTGACTTTCATTATTGCTTCAACAATTAAATTTACATCCTCATCAGGAACTACAATTGACAGTAATCTTTTTGGAATATAAGCCATTCTTCCTGGCTGTTGTTGCAGTTCAGGATTATCTTTTACACTTTTCACTTCACTTAGTATAGATTTTTGTTTTCCTCTACCAAAAACACTAACTGCTGTTAAAGCAGGATGTCCTAAAACATCTAAAACCTCTTTAGTTTTATTTATCATAGAAGGTCTTATTATTGCAATTATCTCTTTCATATTTTCACTCATTTTAAATTAAAGATTAATAACCTTTAATAATTGTTATATATTACTATTTAATCATTATATTTAATTTAAATTCAATTTTTATATCTAATTTAAATTGTCTAAGCAGGTTTTACCCATGATTTAATTATACTTAATTTAATTTTAAATTTTTATTTAATTAGAAAAACTTTTATTTTAATTTTGAATTCTTATTTAATTAAAAAAACTTTTATTTTAATTTTGAATTCTTATTTAATTAAAAAAACTTTTATTTTAATTTTAAATTCTTATTTAATTAAAAAAACTTTTATTTTAATTTTAAATTCTTATTTAATTAGAAAAATTTTTATTTTAATTTTAAATTCTTATTTAATTAAAAAAACTTTTATTTTAATTTTAAATTCTTATTTAATTAGAATTTATATAAAAATAAAATATAAAATACCAATTAAAATTATATAATTAATTAAAACTATATAATCAATTAAAATTATAAAAAAAATGATCTAATTTTATATAATCAAATATTAATTTATATAATACAAATTAAAAATTATACAAATTAAAAATAAAAATCATAATTTATAATTCTTCTGATTTGGTTCTGACTGTGTATGCTTTTTCAACAGAACTTATAAAAATCTTTCCATCCCCAAAACTACCAGTATAAGCTGATTCAACAAGTGTATCAACTAAGGGTTCTACTTTTTCATCTTCTACAACTAACATTATCATTCTTTTAGGTAATTCATCATAGTGAATGTCGTTATGATGAATTCCTTTTTGTTTACCTCTTCCAACAACATCAATTTTAGTTAATGCAACATGTCCAGCAGCTTCAAGAGCATCAACAGTTTCTTCTATCTTTTCAGGTCTTATTATCGCACGAATCATTTTCATATAATCACTTGAGTAATTATTTTAGTTTTAGAAATTATTTTAATCTAAATTATTTTAATCTAAAACTCCAAATTCAACTACTAATTCTTCTAATTCATCCATACTTAATGGTTCTGGAATAACAAAATTTTTATTCTCAATAATCTTATGAGCCAACTCTTTATATTCTCCTGCTTGAGCAACAGATGGATCAAAATCAGTGACAGTTTTTTTATTGAACTCGGCTTTTTGGACAATATTATCACGAGGAACAAAATGAATCATCTGAGATCCAATACGACTACAAAACTCCTCAATCAAATCACGCTCACCATCGACATTCCGACTATTACAAACAATACCACCTAAACGAACACCAGACTGTTCAGCATATTTAACCATACCTTTACAAAGATTATTCGCAGCATACAATGCCATCATCTCACCTGAAGCAACAACATAAATTTCTTCGGCTTTACCATCACGAATTGGCATTGCAAAACCACCACAAACAACATCTCCTAAAACATCAAAGAAAACAAAATCAAGATTATCTTCATAAACTTTCTGCATTTCCATTAATGTAATAGCTGTAATAACACCTCTTCCAGCACATCCCACACCAGGTTCAGGACCTCCAGATTCAACACATTTAATACCACCAAAACCAGTACTCATAACATTATCTAAATTCATACAAGCTTCTTCACCTTCTTCACGAAGAGTATCCATCATAGTACGTTGCATTTTTCCTCTAAGAATCATTCTTGTACTATCAGCTTTTGGATCGCAACCGTGTATCATGACTTTTTTATCATGAAAATGTGCCATTGCAGCAGCAGTATTTTGAGTTGTGGTTGATTTTCCAATTCCACCTTTTCCATATATAGCTATTTTTCTTACCATTTGATAATACCTCACATGTATTTTTAATTAATATAATCCATTTTTTTATTAAAACTAATATTTTATTAAAACAAATATTTTATTAAATTAATATTCTATTAAAACTAATATTTTATTAAAACAATGACGATTTCTAAAAACATATCATTAATCAATAAATATTTTCTTATTTTTTTTTTTTTTTTTAAAATGAATATTTTAAATTTTTTTTATATTTAAATAATATCTTTTAATTTGAAGATTATTAATTATTTTAAACTTATTTAAATTGTATTTAATTCATTTAAAATATTTTAAGGTTATATTAAATAATTGTTATCTTATATTTTTATCGTATAAGTAATATGAAAGGATATTTACTTTATATGGGTGATAACAATTGTTTTTAATATATTGTCGGATATAGGATTCCGACTTCCTTATATTTTATATTGTGATGTTAGAGTATATAAAGGTTTCCATTTTAAAGATATAGAAAAAAGTATATTTTGAAGTAATATTTAAAAATATGGGATTTAATATAGTATTTTTTGTATTTATATCCTTTTATTCTTCCACAGACCATATAATCTTCATTTATATGAATATAACCTTTATTTTTCATTAATAATTTTATATTTTACTATTTATTCTATTAAATAGTCTTGTTTAATTTAATTTTCATTAAAAAAGCCATTAATCTTAATTAACTAAAAAATTTTGACTTAAATATTAGAAAAAATTTTGCAAATCTTTTTTTAGTCAAAAGATTCAATGTTATCAACTTAAAAATTTCATGTTCATTTTCCTTGAAATAATCTTTTTAAGTAAGCTACCAATTTAAGAATTTTTGATTAAAATTTCTATCTAAAATCTTGTTGCTATTTCATAATGGTTGTTCAGTAGAACATATATTTTTTTTATTTTATTTCAATTATTTCAATTATTTCAATTATTTCAATTATTTCAATTATTTCAATTATTTCAATTATTTCAATTATTTCAATTATTTCAATTATTTCAATTATTTC
>JAITPS010000121.1 GCA_031289325.1 Candidatus Methanovirga meridionalis | reverse complement strand
TAAAACAAACACATGAAATATGAAAAAAATAATTGATAAAATAAAGAAAAACCCAAAAATATAAAAACTAAAAACTACTAAAAAACAAAAATATAAAAAACACTTTACGAACTACTGATATAGAATCAACATAAGTTTATTTAAGTTATTTTCCAGCTATTTTTTTAATTTATGATGAAAATTATATATGGAAATTATATGTGAAAAAGTATTGAATACTTATAGGATCATAGAATATCTTTTTAAAGGTGCAATTAATGAAGTATAGTACGGGTTTAACAAAAAAAGCTTTTTGGTTTTTAGAATCTAAAAAAACAGCTGAATATATATTGAAAGGATTGAATAAAGAGGAAATAATTGAAATAGCTATTGAAAAGAATATTTATCAAGTTGAAAGTGAAGATAGAATAAAAACAATTGCAAATACCTGTATAACTCGTTTAAACAGTCTTCCAAAAAGTTTGATTGAATGTACGCTTAAAACAGATTTATATACTTCAAAAATTTTATTTTTAATAGCTGTAATGAAAACTGATAAGCTATTTTTTGAATTTATGTATGAAGTTTTTAGAAATAAGATTATTTTAGGTGATTTAACTATTGGAGATAAGGATTTAAACATTTTTTTCAATGAGAAAATGTTGCAAAGTGAAACTGTTAATAATTGGAAGGAATCGAACATTAAAAGACTAAAAAAAGAATATATTAGATTATTATTCGATGCGGGAATTCTTGAAAATAATAACGATATTAAAAAAATAATCATTCCAATTATTGATTTTAGAGTTGAAGAAAATTTAATAAGTAATAAATTAAATATATTTTTATATATACTAAATGGAGTAAAATAATTTTGTTACTGGTGTTTGAATGAATAGTATAAATGACAAATTAAATAAAATTGAAAGTATTATTACAAAAGACTCATTCAGTTCTAATAAAGGTTTAGGAAACGATATTCCTTATTATATATTTGATTATAATCCTAAATATGAATTAAAAGTTCGAAATCAAGTAAAGTACTTAAAAGAAAAAATAAATGATAAGGATGGATATGGTTTTAAGATAGATGAATTTAACTTATATTACATTATTATTGATATTCTTAAAAAGAAAAAATATTTGGATAAAGTTTTTGATTTAGAAGAAAAAAAAGGACGAGAAAAGACACAAGATGCCATAAATAAATTATTAAAAATAAGTAGTGAAGATTCAAATTTAATTATAAATTATATTAAGGAAAATATTTCACAAAATTCAATTGTTTTTATAACTGGTGTTGGTCAAAGTTACCCAATCATTCGTTCACATGATATACTAAATAATTTACATCATCATATTGATGATATTCCTGTGGTCATGTTTTTTCCAGGAAAGTACTCAGGGTATGAACTGATTTTATTTGGAACAATTGAAGATAACAACTACTATCGTGCTTTTCCTTTAATTGATTAATAACTAAGGATTTATATGGTAAATAATGGAGATAAATATGATTATTAAAGATATGTTTAAAAAAGATATTGACCGTGATATTAAAGGAGTTATTAAAGTAGGTCAAAAAGATGAAGAGAATATTGAACAAGAGCTTAGTGAATATGTTGTAACCAATGAATTAGTAAATCATTTTAGAGATTTTTTTGAAGGTTACAAAAAAGGAATCAATGGGTTTACTGATGAAATGGGTGTTTGGATTTCTGGATTCTTTGGAAGTGGTAAATCTCATTTTCTGAAAATATTATCCTATATTTTAGATAACAGGGAAGTTGATGGGAAAAAAGCTATCGATTTTTTCATCGATGATGATAAAATTAAGGATCAGTTTATAATAGCTGATATGAAAGAAGCCACAAAGATATCTGCTGATGTAATTCTTTTTAATATTGATTCAAAAAGTTCTGGGTCTGGAAAAGATAAACAAGCAATTCTTGATGTTTTTTTAAAAGTTTTTAATGAAATGTTAGGTTTCAGTAGTGAACATCCATTTATTGCAGATTTAGAGAGAAGATTAACTGAAGAAGATATTTATTCTAAATTTAAAAATGAATTTTTCAATATTAATAAGAAGAAATGGGAGGATGAAAGAGAAGGTTTTTTCTTTATTCAAGATGATGTAGTTCAAGCTTTAGTAAACATTAATTACATGACTAAAGAATCTGCTTTAAATTGGGCTGAAAAAGCTGAAAAAAATTATAATGTTTCAATAGAAAAATTTGCGAAGTTAGTAAATGAATACTGTGAATATAAAGAAAACAATCATCATGTTATATTTTTAGTTGATGAAATTGGTCAATATATTGGGGATAATTCTAAATTGATGCTTAATCTTCAAACAGTTACAGAAGACTTAGGCATTCAATGTGGAGGTAAATCTTGGGTTATTGTAACAAGTCAAGAAGCTATTGATTCAATGGTGGATATTAAAGGAGATGATTTCTCTAAAATTCAGGGAAGGTTTAAAACACGAATATCTTTATCATCTGCTAATGTGGATGAGGTTATTAAAAAAAGAATTCTTGAAAAAACTGATACCTCTGAAGAATCTTTAAAAGCATTGTATGATAAAAAAGAAGCTATTTTAAAGAATTTGATTAATTTTACTATTGATACTTCATTTAAAGAAAAATATCAAGATAGTAAAGATTTTGCTAACACATATCCATTTATACCTTATCAATTTAAATTGTTAGGTCAAGTTTTAAATGCCATTAGGGTTCATGGAGCTGCAGGTAAACATTTATCTGAGGGCGAAAGATCAATGTTAGGTATTTTTCAAGAATCTGCTAAAAACATGAAAGATGATAATATAGGGGTAATTGTTCCATTTAATAGATTTTACGAACCTATTGAAAAAGTTATTGATACTGCACATAGTAAAGTAGTAACTCATGCTAAATCAAATGAAAAATTAGAAGATTTTGATGTGGAAGTTCTTAAAACACTTTTTATGATTAAGTATGTTGAAGGGATAAAAGCTAACTTAGAAAATTTAACTACATTAATGGTTGATAATGTTGATGTAGATAGAATTGATTTAAGGAAGATGATTGAAAAATCTTTAAAAAATCTTGAAATTGAAACTTTAATTTCAAAAAATGGAGAAATTTATACATTTTTAACTGATGATGAACAAGAAATCAATAGAGCAATTGACAAAGAAAATGTTGAAATTGGAGAAATTCAAAATATAGTCTCTGATACGATATTTGAAGACATTTTTACAGACCATAAATTTAGATATGATAGTAGATACAACTTTGACTTTAATAAATCTGTTGATAATCGAGTTCGAGGAAGAAATATTGATGATATTGGAGTTAATGTTATAAGCTCTTATTATGATATTAGTAGTTTTAATTCATCTGAAAAGCCGTTTTCATTATCTGAAGATGAAGAATTATCATTAAATCTTAGAGCTATATCTGAAAGTCAAAAAGAAGTCATTATCCACTTAAAAGATGATAATAAATTCTTAGAAGAAATCAGAAAAATGTTAAAAATTAACAAATATATAACTAAACAAAATATCAATGTTACTGAGAAAACTAAGGACATAATAAATAATAAAAAGGAAGAAGCAACAGATAAAAAGAGAAGAATCAAAAAATATATAGAAGAATCATTAAAAAATGCAAATATTTATGTTAATGGAGATAAATTAGATGTTAGTGAAAAAGATCCTGTTTCAAGAATTGAAGATGGATTAAAATCTTTAATCAAACAAGTTTATTCTAAATTGGGATATATGAAATCTAAACCTTCACAAGAGGATATAGAAAGTATATTAGTTCATTTAGATGAATTTGAAGAGCCTAAAGATCGAAATGCATTGAATGATTTATTGAATTTCATTGATAGTAATATTCGAAGCCATAACAAACCAGATTTAAAAAGCATTTTTGATAAGTTTAAAAAGACACCGTATGGTTTTATAGAGGATGATATTAAATTTTTAATAGCTATTTTATTTAGTAGAAAATCTATTTATTTAATTAAAAATAATGAACAAATGACTCTTAAAAAATACACCTCTAAAGATATACTAAGATTTTTAAACACAAAGGGAGAATGGGAAAAAATTTTAGTTAATAAAAAACAAGAGATTGATAAAAACCACATTAAAAGTGCTAAAGAAATAATGAAAGATTTCTTTGGAGTTGTTAACACAGCAGATGATCAGGAAGAGTTAAAAGATTCTTTTTTAGAAGAAGTTAAAAATAAAAAAACATCCATTAAAGAATTTTTATCAGAATATAACATTGAAAAAAGATTTCCAGGAAATGAAAGTCTAAATAGTACTATGAACTTACTTAATGAATTTGAAAGAGTTAACTCTACAAAAGATTTTTATGATCTTATAAACAATGAAAAAGATAAATTTCATGATATCGGTAATGAACTAAATAGTGTTGAAGAATTCTTCAATGGAATTCAAAAAAATTACTTTAAAGAAGCTTGTGAAATATTAGATTTATATAAAAACAATGAACTTTCCATACAACATTATTTAGATAATAGTTCTAATTTAAAAGATTTGACTGGTGAAATAGAAAATATTGTTTCTATGAATTCTCCTTATTCAAACATACCGAATCTTAAAGGATTAACCAATGAATTTAATAAAGATTTTAATGAAAAATTAGATGATGAAAAAAATTCAATAAAAAATATTATTAATAATAATAAACAAACGGTTTTAAATTATTTAACCACTGAAAATTTAAAAAAAGAGTTTGAAAATGAAATAAATTCTAAATTTGAAGATATTAACAAAAATTTAGATAAAAAAATAGATATGCAAGGTTTAAATGATTATAAAACATTTGCAGAAAAAATTAAAAACAATTTTATATGGAAGATTTCAAACTTTAATGTTCCTACAGATAAAATCACAGAGTTTGATAAGCCCTCCCCTAAACCTATAACCCTAAATATAAAAGATATTTTAAAAACATCCACATTCTCAATCAAAAATGAAGAAGACATTGATAAAATTATTAACTTAATTAAATCGGATCTCAAGGAAGAATTTAAAAAATTAGATGAAAAAGGATGCATTAATTTAAAAATTTAAATCTTATGAAATGTTTTTAAATCTTATGAAATATTTTTAAATCTCATAAAATATTTTCAAATCTCATAAAATATTTTTAAATCTCATAAAATATTTTTAAATCTCATGAAATGTTTTCAAATCTTATGAAATATTTTTAAATCTCATAAAATATTTTTAAATCTCATAAAATATTTTTAAATCTCATAAAATATTTTTAACCTTAAATTATAGTCCACATAGAGGATATCAAAAACTGTGGAGATTTTAAAAATTTGAATAATAATAAACATCCACAAAGTTTACATTCTCGTCTTATGTAAGGGTTCTTAAATTTTGAATAATAAATTTTTTTATTTAATTATTTAATTTCAAATATAATTTTATAAGAACATGTAATTTTAAATTTTAATTAATATAAATAACTTTTAATTAATATAAATAATTTTTAATTAATATAAATAACTTTTAATTAGTATAAATAATTTTTAATTAATATAAATAAATTTAAATCAATATTTATTAATAATATTTATTTTTAAAAAAAATTATTTATTAAAAATTTTATCAAAACTACTATATTTAAAGCTATTATATTTAATTTTAATTATTAATTTGTAAAAACCTATAATTTTAAATTTTAAATAATATTAATCTATTTTAATTAATTTAAATAATTTTAAATCAATATTTATTAATAATATTCATTTTTAAAAAAATTATTTATTAAAAACTTCATCAAAATCATTAAGAGCTTTATTAAAACCATTAAAAACTTCATCAAAACCAATGTATATGGAAAATATACTAAAAAACTTTATAATAAAAAGAAACTTGAAAAATACAACAGCTTCATTGTACAAATCTGCATTAAAAGACTACTCTAAATTTCAAAAAATGAGTTTAATTGATTTGATTAAAGAAGCTGATATAGAAGAAGAAAATGGATTAAGAGAAAAAGACAGAAAAATAAAAGAAAGATTAGAAAACTATAGAAATTATAAAATAAGAGATAATTCAGCTCAAAGAACAGTTAAAAAGTATTTTGAAGTAGTGAAAACTTTTTATAGACATCATGAAATAGTTATACCTTATCTACCTAAAATACAACTAAAAAAAGATTATCATGAAAGATATGAAGATATTCCAAAAATAGAACATCTGAAAAAAGCTGTTGAAAGTACGGATAGTCTTCTTGAAAAAGCTATTATACTATTTATGAGTAGTAGTGGTACAGCAAGAAACGAAACTTTACATTTAAAAATAAGTGATTTTATACATGCTACAAGAGAATATCATAGTAGAAGTGATATAGAAAGTATTTTAAATGAATTAACTAAAGAAAAAAATATTATTCCATTATTTGAATTGGTTAGAATAAAAACTGATTATCATTATTATACTTGTTGCAGTAATGAATCTACGGATATGATTGTTAAATATTTGAAAACAAGAAAAAATCTAAAATTAGAATCAAAACTTTTTGATATTAATAGAAATAGGTTTAATAAGTTTTTCATGAGAATCAATACAAGTAATGAATGGGGACAAGTTGGATACTATGGATTTTTTCGTTCTCATGGGCTTCGAAAATTCCATGCCACAACAATTGAAGATAAATCGTTGGCAGATGCATTACAAGGTAGAAAAAGAGACAGTATAACTGAAAGCTATTATAAACAAAACCCTAAAAGAATAAAAGAAAGATATTTAGAAGTCCTTCCAAAATTAACAATCCTAAAATGTGATATTCCTAAAGAAAATGATTATGAATCACTAAAAAGAGATAACACATATCTACATGAAAGATTAAATAAATTAGAGGAAATTCTTACCAACCTTCAAGGCTCATAAGTTATCAAATTTCATTATAATTCTCTATCTTGGATTATTATAATCCAAATAAGTAATAATGGGGTGCCAAAAAGTGTGGAGGGTTTGAAAATTTTGGATTTTTATATATAAAGAAAAGAAAACCTAAAATAATGATAAAACTCCCACAAAACTTTACATCATCAGTAATGATATAATCCAAATAAAGATTAAATTATTTAAGGTAGATTAAGTATTTGAAATTAGATTTTTTAGTTTTTCAAATGATAATTCAGTCATTTCACTAATCTCTTCAAATGAAAAACCTTTATTTTTCAGTTTAAAAGCGAAATTAATTTTTTCTTTTTCAATACCTTTTTCTTCACCTTCTTTTATACCTTCTTTTATACCTTTTTTTATACCTTTTTTCATACCTTTTTCTTCACCTTCTCTTATACCTTTTTCTTTTGCGATTTCTAAACGGATTTTTTCATCCATTTGTCTTTTTTCAATTTCTATTTTTAGAATTTCGGCTTCTTTACTTTTTGAGATCATATTTTTAGCCTCCTCTATTTTTTTTATTAAGTTATCTT
>JAITPS010000119.1 GCA_031289325.1 Candidatus Methanovirga meridionalis | reverse complement strand
AAATTAATATTAACTTTTTTAAATAGTATTATGATAATTTAAACTTCAGAGTATATAAATATTACTTATAAGAAAATTAATATTAATCATGATCATATACAATACCAATCACAACTAATACTGTTTATATCCTTATTTTAAACTCGTATCTTCAGAAATAAAGATTATAATGCCCAAGTTAATTCTAATAATAAATAAATAAAAAAAATAAATAATTTTAATTAAAAATTCTTAAGTTGACAGCATTGATAATAAAACTTATCAGTAAAAATTTAGACATTGTCCTTTTATAAAATAATATTGTAAAATTAAATAATTTAACTTCATCAAAACCATTATATATAGATTAAGTAATAAATTAGAATTATTATAATCATTTTGAATTTAAAAATAAAATAAATGGTGTTATATTGAAGTATAAACTATTAGAAAATCCCTCTATTGATGAATCATTTGATTTAATAAATGATGGTTTAAGAAAAAAAGCAACAATTATCATATTTGCGTGTTGTAAAGTTATTTATGAAGGAAGAGCAATAAGTCAACTTGATTTTGGAGAAAGAATTATTTTAATTAAACCAGATGGTTCTTTTTTAATTCATCAAGAGAAAAAGGTTGAACCTGTTAATTGGCAACCACCTAAATCAAGGTCACGAGTTTTAATTAAAAATAATAAATTATTCATTGAAAGTCTTCGTCGAACTCCTAAAGAAAGATTAGAAGTTGAAATAAATAAAATTCATTTTGGAAATTATTCTCTTGTTGAAGATTATCAAGAACTTCAATTAGCTGGATATGAGAAGGATATGGGGGATATGATAATGAAACATCCGAATATGATAGAGGAAGGATTTAAACCAATTAATAGAGAGTATGCAACTGAACATGGATTTATAGATATTCTTGGAAAAGATAGAGAAGGTAATTTAATGGTTCTTGAATTAAAATCCAGAAAAGCAGGAGTTAATGGAGTGAAACAATTGAAAAGATATCTAACAGATTTCGAAAATAATCAAGATAGCCATTTAAAAAGTAGTGAAGTTGAAAGAAAAAAGGTTCGAGGAATTTTAGTAGCTCCATCAATCGATGAAAAAGCTAAAGAATTAATTGAGGAAGAGAAAATTGAATTTAAAGCTTTAAAACCTCCAAAAGAATTAAAAAAAGATAAAATAATTACATTAGATCATTTTAATTGATCATCAACCCCTATTTTCTTTTAATCTTTCAATTTCTTTAATATGATAATCTTCAGTGAATTTATTGGATGGCTTAGCCATTGTCACATGACATTTTTTTTCTAATTTATAGATTAAATATTGACTATTATTTAATTGCACTGATTTTTCAGGACTTTCAAGTTTTAATTCATTTATTTCAGACACGATATTTTTATATTCCTCTTCTTCAATAGCTATTAAATCATTAATCGGAGTATTTTTAAATTTATTATCTAATTGTAATGATAGAGCTAACATTCCATTAATATTTTTACCATCAACTTCAAAACTTGATTTTCTCATCTCTTCCATGGATAATAGTACATGGTCTATGGTTGGTTTTGTAACAGGAATTTCTTTTGATTTTCCAGTCAAATTTATTTTATATTTATTCTTCCAAAAACCAATTTTATATATTGAATAATTAATATCATCAAATTTAATCTCCATATCTTTATTCATTTTTTTTATCTCCTAACAATCTCTTAAAACATATTATTTAACTATTTGTTTTTAAGAGCTTTAATTGCTTTTGGAAACTCTTGATTGAAGATTATCACTTCTTCTTCAGGAATTGAGAAACTAATTCTAAGATATTTATCTCCAAAGCGAGAACTCGTATAATTTCCACTTCTTGTAAAGATATTTTTATCTAAAAGATATACGGCAAGTTCTTCTGAGTTAATTCCAGTTTTTTCAATATCAATAGCTAACATATTTCCATCAGAAGGATAATTAACAATAAAAACATCATCGATAGTATCAATCATTGATTTAATTAATTTTTGATTATTTTTTGTTGTGTTTACAATATCATCCAACCATTTATCCTTAGATTCTAAACCAGCTATTGCTCCTGCTTGAGCAATTATATTTGTTCCTAAATCATTGATTATTATTGATTTAACAGCTGATATAACCTCATGATTGGATATCATAGCACCGATTCTCAATCCTGCCATTCCAAAAATCTTTGAAAAGCTGTAAATAGTTATACTATTGTTTGGAGCATATTTTGCTATGGAATAATGTTCTCTTGCAAAGTCTTTATATGTCACATCATGAATTAAATAAATATCATTGCGAATAGCTATTTTAGCAAATTCTTCAATCTCCTCGGAAGTATAAGCTGTACCTAATGGATTTAATGGGTCAATAAGAACAATTATTTTAGTATTTTCATTCATATTCTCTTTAATAAGTTTTGGTGTTAATTTGTAACCACATTCACTATTGTAAATAGGAATTTGAATAACTTCATTGGCAAATCTGCTTGCAAAGTTATCTATAATTAAATAACCTGGATCAGGAGTGATTACATTATGATGAGGTTCTAAAATAACATTCATTGCAAGATAAAGTGAGTCCGTTCCTCCAGAACTTATTAAAATATCACTATTTTTTAGGTTTAAGTCATCCAATATTAAATTTTTGAGTTTTGAAAACCCTTCAGAAGGAGGATATTTAGAATACTGCCTACTTTTTAAACATTTTACCATTTCATTGTAAATATAATCTTTTTTATGTAGATGGTTTGTATTTTGACCCATCCAAATCATATCTTTATTATTGAAAAGGTATTCAAAAAAATCATTAGCAGAATCAAATCCTTCAGGAATATTTTTAACTGTTCTACCATATTTTTTTTCTTTAAACATTATGATCACAAAAATTAAAAGTTTATAGTTGTATTAAGGTATTGCATTGAGGATCTAAGACCATAGTAATGTAAAAAATGTTTGTAACTAATCATTATTTTTAAATATCTTACTCATGAAAATTTATTTTCAACTTAGGAGAATTTATTCTCCATTTTTAAAAATAATAGCTATAATTTTTTTAATTAAAAATTTAATAATTGTGTTTCATTTTTAAAAACTTCATTATTGAACTTGTTCAATTAGAAAAACGAAGTTTTTTTTACTTAAAAACATTATTTCATACACTATAATATTTATTCTTCATTGTATTTATACTTATCAATTATCAAGCTAAATTTCTACAAAATTTTATAAAAGATTTAATTTGAATTAGTTTTATTAGTTAATGATATTATATAGATAAAAACTGTTTTTATATATTTAGCTAACTTGTAAGAAAATTTAAAATCATATCGATGGGTTTAAAAATATTTTTATATTAAATTTTTGTAAAAAATATTTATGTACATGAACCTAAAATTTAATATCATGAAATTATTAAATTAAATTAAATAAATGATTATGATTAAATGATTAAATGATTAAATGATTAAATGATTAAATTAAATAAATGATTAAATGATTAAATTAAAGACTCCAATTACAAATGAAGATATTAATAAGTTAAAAATAAAGGATAAAGTTTTAATTAGTGGAGATATATATACAGGAAGAGATGCTGTCCTTCCAAAATTAGTAAAATTAATAGAAAAAGGAGATAAACCCATATTTTCTCTTAAAAACAGTGTTTTTCTCCATACAGCAGTAAGTGTAGCTGGAATATCTCCTACTTCAAGCAATAAAAAAGAAATAGAGTTATCCATGATACCTTTATCTAATGAAGGTGTTAAAATCCACATAGGAAAAGGTTCATTAAGCACCGATACAATAAAACATTTGAAAGATTCTATTTTTATTGTCACTCCTTCAGTTGCAGGACTTTTAACTAAAACTATAATTCATAAAAAAGTTGTGGCTTTTGAAGAAGAAGGAATAGAAGCTATTTTCAAATTAACAGTTAAAAATTTTCCAGGTATTGTAGCTATTAGTAAAGGAGAAAGTATTTTTAATCAATAATTAATAGTTTTAAAATGGATTGTTTATAAGTATTAACCTGATAGTAGATTTTGAATAGTGAACTTAGTACATGTCATCAAATTTAACCTAAATTCTTATTTTCAATTGCAAAAATCCATCCTCTTTTTACATTACCTTTTAAATAATAATTTTTTTATTAAATTATTTAATTTTAACTATTATTTCATGAAAATATATAATTTAAATTTTAATTAATATAAATTTATTTTAATTAATATAAATAATTTTAAATCAATATTTTTTAATAATATCTATTTTTAAAAAGTTTATTTATTAAAAAGTTTATTTATTAAAAAATTATATTAAATTATAAAATTAAAAAATTATGGTGTTCTGCATAATTAATGTGTTTCATTAGTCAAAAAATTTTTTGGAAATTATTTTTTTAAATATTGATATTCATCTTTAAAAATTAATTTAAAGAAATAAAAATTAATTTAAAGAAATAAAAATTAATTTAAAGAAATAAAAATCATTTTTGATTGCAAATATTTAATTGAATTTTATAAAATCTTATAAATAAAGAAAATCGAAGATTTATTATCGAAGATTTTCCGTTTCTAACTTTAAAAACTAAAGTTTTTAAAATAAAGAAAATTACAAATTTTCTAACTTTAAAAAATAGAAAATTTTTTAAAATAAAAGAAAATAATTTTACAGAATACTAAATATATTAAAACAGAACAGATAATACTAATAGTACTATATATTAAATTATTATATCAAAATTATAAAATAGATATATTATATTATTAAGTAGTGTAGAAGTAGTATAGAATTTATTAAATTAACTATTAATATCTAAAAAGAATAAATTATAAAAGAATAAATTATTAAAATGGATTGATTATAATCCAATTATTTCACTATTTATTAAGGGATTAAATATGAAAATTGTTGTTTGTGAACACTGTGGTGCAAAATTCAGATTAGAAGATAATGAATTTCCTTATAATTTCGAATGTTCAGTTTGTGCTGGAAATTTAGTAGACGAAAATGGTTCTAATCAGAGTTTAGATCCTTGGTATCTAAAATCTGAGAAAGATAACTCTGATACTTATGTAGTTAAATGTAAAAATTGTGGTCTTAGGTATGTTCTTAATAGTAATGAAAAAGTTAATGATTATCAATGTTCAATTTGTAGTGGAGACTTAACATATTTTAATGAAGAAGAAATCATTCCTGAAACTGATATTATAGACACTGAAATTACTGACGATTTAAATGCAGAAACTACTGACAATACAAACACTGAAATTACTGATGACTTAAATCTGGAAACTACTGACAATACAAACACTGAAATTACTGATGATTCAAATCTGGAAACTACTGACAATATAAACACTGAAATTACTGATGACTTAAATCTGGAAACTACTGACAATATAAACACTGAAATTACTGATGACTTAAATCTGGAAACTACTGACAAT
>JAITPS010000069.1 GCA_031289325.1 Candidatus Methanovirga meridionalis | reverse complement strand
TTTAATTTTATTTAATTTTATTTAATTTTATTTAATTTTATTTAATTTTATTTAATTTTATTTAATTTTATTTAATTTTATTTAATTTTATTTAATTTTATTTAATTTTATTTAATTTTATTTTATTTTTTATTAAATTATTTAATTTTAAATATTAGTTTATAAAAATTTATGATTTTAAATTTTAAATAATATAAATGTATTTTAAATAATATGAATGTATTTTAAATAATATGAATGTATTTTAAATAATATGAATGTATTTTAAATAATATGAATGTATTTTAAATAATATAATTAATTTTAATTTAATATCTTTTAGTAATATTTGTTTTTAAAAAAATTATTTATTAAGAACTTTATCTATTAAGAACTTTATCAAAACCACTATAATATATTAGCAAATTAAATGTTTAATTAGAAATATTAGAAAAATAGAAAATAAGGATAAGTTAACAAAAAGAAAAAATATGAATCCTTGAGTTGATGGCATTGAAATAATATATAAAAACTAAAGAAAAACTTTGTTTTTCTAATTGAAATAAAAAAAAAAAAATCAATAAAAAAAATCAAAGATAACTTAAAATTTAATAGCTATTTTAATGTAGGGTAGTTTGGACTTTCATTAGTAATTAAAAGATCATGAGGATGACTTTCTTTAATACCACTTGAAGTGATTTTAACAAACTTAGCATCTTTATGCATGGCTTTAATATCCTTAACTCCACAGTAACCCATAGAAGCTTTTAAACCACCGATAAGTTGGAAAATAACATCACTTACTTTGCCTTTATAATGAACTGCACCTTCAACTCCTTCAGGAACAAGTTTTGAATGTTTCATAGGTCCTTTTATTTCTTGGAAGTATCTATCTGCACCTCCACCAAAACCACCAGTCATAGCACCCATTGAACCCATTCCACGATATTGTTTATATTTTATGCCATTAATCACAGTAACAGCACCAGGAGATTCATAGGTTCCTGCAAGAAGATTACCTAACATAACAATATCTGCACCTGCAGCAATAGCTTTAGCTATATCACCAGAATATCTAATGCCTCCATCAGCAATAACAGGAATATCATATTCTTTTGCTACATCTGCAACTTGACTAATAGCTGTTATTTGAGGGACACCCACTCCAGCTATTATTCTTGTTGTACACATAGAACCAGGTCCAATTCCAACTTTAAGACCATCAACATCCTTAGATATTAATGCTTCAGCTGCTTCTGCAGTTGCAATATTACCAACGATTAAATCAGCACTCACATTTTTTTTAATTGTGGAGACAAAATTAACAACATTCATATTATGGGCATGAGCACAATCAATAGCTATTATATCAGCACCCACTTCATCTAAAGCAATAGCTCTCTTTAAATCAAATGGTCCTGTTGCAGCAATAGCTATTAATTTTCCATCTTTATCTCTCGCACTATGTGGATACTGTTTTTGTTCTAAAATATCTTTAATTGTGATAATTCCCACTAACTTATCATCTCTTACAACAGGAAGTCTTTCAACTTTATTTTCATAGGCAATATCTAATGCCTCATTTGGAGATATTGATTCTGGAACTGTAACAAGATCACAAGTCATAATATCTTTAACTGTTTTATTGGTTTCCTCATTTAAAAAAGGTTTCATGTCTCTTTTACTTATAATCCCAATTAATTTCTCAGATTCAATCACTGGAAGACCACTAACAGCTCCTTCAGCCATTAATTCTTTAACAGTTTCTAATGAAGATTCAGGACTTGTGGTAAGAACATCCCTTATTGTTAAATCACCAGACTTTTTAACCTTTTGAACATGTTTTATTTCATCCTCAAGTGTCATGTTTCTATGGATAACTCCAGCTCCACCTTCTTGTGCTAATGCAATAGCAAGTTCACTTTCAGTTACTGTATCCATAGCCGCACTTACAATAGGAATTTTTAAGTTGAAATTAGTGGATATTTTTGATTTTATATCCACATCTTTTGGTTCAACCCATGATTCATTAGGAGCAAGTAAAAAATCATCGAATGTGTAAGCAGTTTTAGCCTCGTTTATCTTGTTTATATACATTTATTCCCCCGATTATTCATTGTTAATTTACAAATAATTTAGAAACCATTGATGAATGATTTTAACTCGGATACTGCAATTCTACTGATTTTGCCAGTATTTCTATCTCCACCAATACAAGCAGCTCCTCTTATACCAACTACATCACATCCAATATCTGATAATGGTTTTAATTGTTCTTTTTTAAGAGAACCAGCTAAAGCCGTCATTAAACCATAACCATGTGATTCATCAACAAAATTTTTTAAAGTATCAATATCTAAGAAATCAAATAAACCTTTACCATCTTTTACAGCAGTATCTAACATTGCTAAATCAGACCCAGAATCCTTAGCTATTTTAGGAATTTCTAATGGATTAACACTACCAACACGATGAGCATCAGCATAACCCGATGCAACTACAATAACATCTTTCTTCCTATCTTTAATAGTTTTAACAACATTCTTCATTACTTCTAATGCTTCATTATAATCTTTAGTACCGTACAAACCTACTTTAATATAATCTGCACCAGAAGTAAAAGCACCTAAAGCAGCAAGAGAGACCGTGCCAGGTTTATAGTCTACATCTCCTAAAGTTGCACTCACTAATGTTTCATCAGGAGTAATTTCCCTTATATCTTCAATAACCCATGGAAAATTAGCACCTAAAGATCCTTCTTTCGGATTTTTAACATCAACAATATCTGCTCCACCTTCAATAGCTTCAACAGCTTCTTCATGATTAATTGGACTTATTAATAGAAGCAATAAATTTCCCCCATAAATTAGACAATAAATTGATTTAATAAAAATCATTTAATAAAAATCATTATAGTATCATATAACTATTATTTCAATTATTTTTAATATATATTATATTTTATTAACACATACTATTTTAATTTTATAATTTCTTTAAATTTATAATTTAAGTAACAATATATTTTAGGGTGTCAACATAAGAATTTTTGATTAAAGTTTCTATCTAAAATCATGTTTATATAAAATCCATTTTTAATTTCAATCCAAGTTTAAAAAATAATTTTCTTAAGTTGGCAACATTGAATATATTTTTTTTAATAATATTTATTTATTTCTAAATTATAGTTCTTTTGGCAGGGGTCTTAAATTTTGGATGATAATTTTTTTTTATTAAGTTATTTAATTTTTAGTTTTAATTTATATTAATTTATTAAATTATTTAATTTTTAATTTTTAATTTTTAATTTATAAAAATCTTTAATTTTTAATCTATTAAATTATTTAATTCTTAATTTTAATTCATAAAAATCTTTAATTTTTAATTTATATTAATTTATTAAATTATTTAATTTTAAACAATATAAACTTATTTTAATTAATATAACTAATACTAATTTTAAATAAATATATTTTAATAATATTTATTTTTTAAAAAATTATTTATTAAGAACTTTATCAAAACTACTATAATATAGAAAGTAATTTATTTTTATAATAATGTATTAGGATAAAACTTATTGAATATTAGAATAAAACTTATTGAATATTAGAATAACTTATTGAATATTAATGTTAAGTTTATTATCACTAACAAAACATATTAACAGAATTATTGAAATTATTAGAATGATGAATTAATTAAAAGGATGAATTAGATTGAAAAAATATGGGATAAAGTATAAACGTGGGCATGAAATTATAATTAAATGGCCTAATGGAGAAGATGACATATACTCTGATACAAATGAAATAGCGGATGATTCAAGACCATGCCTTAGATGTGGGAAGTTGCCTACACAAGAAGGATATGATTCTTGTATTGGATATGTGGAAGGAGCACAATATGTTTGTTGTGGTCATGGGAAAGAACATGGAATTATAATGCTTAAAAATGGAAGAAACTTAATTTTAATTGATGATGATAAAGATAAAAGAGTAAAAAAGATAAATATTGAATATGAAAATTAACAATATAAGAAAATTAACAATATAATTTTTCATCTAATTAAACATGATTTTGATAGTAGTATACTAATTAATTTATAAATACTAATTAATTCATAATTAAAGATATTTATAATTGTCTTAGTAAATGGAGGATATTCATGCTTTATATTGTAGGTTTAGGTCCTGGAGCTAAAGATTATATTCTTGATATAGCAAATAAAACTATGGAAAAATCTGATGTGGTTATTGGTTTTCAAAGAGCAATAGATAGTGTATCGCATATAACAACTCCTAAATTCAAGTTTAAAACCTTAAGTTCAATAGCTATTTACCTTGAAAATAATAAAAACATGAACATATCATTGTTAGCTTCTGGAGATCCTATTTTCTATGGAATTACCGAATACATAAAGAAAAATTATAGTGGAGAATTAAAAATAATTCCTGGATTAAGTTCGTTTCAATATTTTATGAGTGTAATAGGTCAATCTTGGCATGATATTTACTTAGGAACAATGCATGGAAGAAAAAATGATTTTTTAGAGGATATAATAAAGTATTCCAGTGGAATTTTCTTAACAGATGATGAAAATTCTCCAGATATTATTTGCAAATGTTTATATGAAAACAATATTGATGCTGAGGTTTATATTGGTGAAAATTTATCATATTCTGATGAAAAAATAAGTTTTGGAAGACCCGAAGAATTTATTAACTTAAAATTCTCTAATCTCTCAATAATTTATATTAAAAAATTATAAAACAAGGAGTTTAAAGATGAAATTTATTAAAGATGAGGACTTTATCCGTGGGAATTGTCCTATGACTAAAGAAGAGGCACGAATATTAAGTATAGCTAAATTAAATGTCAATGAAAATTCTAATGTTTTAGATATTGGTGCGGGAACAGGTTCTATAAGTATACAATTAGCTAAAATTTGTAGTAATGGAAAAATAGTTTCCATAGAAAAAAATAAGGAAGCAGTCGATATTATAAACTCCAATATAGAAAAATTTAAAATAAATAATATTGATTTAATAGACAAAGATATTATTGACACATTACCTATAATCAATGAAAAATTTGATGGAATTTTCATTGGTGGAAGCGATGGAAACATTAAAGAAATAATTCAAGAATCTAAAGAACTTCTAAATCCTAATGGAACAATGGTTTTAAATTTTATAACATTATCAAACTTATATAGTGCAATAGAAACATTAAAAGAGTATAAATATGAAATTAACATCACTCAAGTAGCTATTTCAAAATCAAAAGGTCAAAATTATATGATGGTTGCAAATAATCCAATATTCATTGTGTGTGCTAAAAAATAATCTTTAAATTTATTAGAAAATATGAAAAAACTAACGTATGAGATATTATCAATTTCATCATATTATATTACAAAATTTTCTAAGCTTAGAATACATATTTATCTTTCTAAACCACAGTATTAATATCATATTAAGAAAAACAAGCCAAAAATAATACTTTAAAAAATTGAATTTTTCATAATTGTTATCTTGAATTTTTCATAATTGTTATCCAATATATTTTAATAATTTTTGAATTTCTATAATGGCTTCTTGTCCATTTCCACCAATGAAAATATTGTTATTATTCTTATCAAATTTTAAAATCAAGTTTAAAGTTTCTTCATTTGAATTGGATACAATAATTTCTCCTTTATAATTTAATGTTTTCAATCTCTTTAATGATAAATCAAAAGAATCATTCAATCCTTTAAATAAAATAATTTTTTTAGGATCATGTTTAATAATGGTGTTAAGAATATTTAAGCGATGTGTTTCATGGGGTCTTGATGTTCCAATAAATGCAATGTCTAAATCTTTGATCTCATTTAAAATTGATTCTGTTGCATGAACATTATCTGTTTTTCCAATGAAGACTTTAGAATTTTCTAAATTAATAAGTTTTAATCTGCCTGCTATGTCTTGGAAGTTTTCTAAGGATTGCTTAATAATTTTATAATCAATATTTAGATATTTAGCTATTGATATTGCAAGTCCAGCATTTAAACGATTAAATTTACCAAATAATTTTAGGTTTATAGTTGATTCATTGTAATAAAAAACTTTTTTTGCAATTTTTTCAACTTTGTTTTTAAATTCTTCGTTTCTATTAATAAAGACAGTTTTATTTTTAAAAAATTTTAATAATGAATCCTTATATTGGTGAATAGAACCATGAATATCAATATGATCATCACCAACATTTGTTAATCCAATAGTGTTGAAATTAAAGATGTCATCAGTAAAATTTAAGGTCATGTCACATACTTCTACAATCATTAGGTCGTATTGATTTTCTTCAGCTTTTAAAATAAGATCACAGTATCCAGAAAATCCACCACCTCCATTTCCACCAACTAAAACTTTCTTTCCACTTCTTTCTAATATTTCTTTAAGCATTAAAACAGTCGTTGTTTTGCCATTTGTTCCAGTGATTCCAATTGTGGGTAAAGATTTATGTTTTATTAGAATATCTGAAATTAATTTATTTGATTTTAATTTATTAGCTAATTTGGTTTCCCATAATCCTGGACTTATAAGAATTCCATCAGAAGATAAAATTTTATCAATATCATTGATACCCAAATCTATAGTTAATAGTTTTGATTTAAGGTTTACACCATCACTTTTTTCTTCTCCATATTTTACAATATCTGAAATATCAACATCCAAGGATAAGTCAGTTCCATAAACTTCATATCCATGTTCAAGTAAAGATTTAATGGCTTTTTTCCCTTCTACACCTAAACCAACAACAGAAACTTTCATAAATAGCTCCTTATAAATTAATGAGTATAAATTTCACTTATTTTAATGAGTATAAATTTCACTTATTAATTTGTGAAAAACATCTGTGGATGGATGTATTTCAATAAATTCTTCATAGAAGTTTTCCATATCATGACCTGTTCTCATTAAATATGAAATATAAGCAACATCACTAACAGATGAAGGTGAAACTGCTCCAGCCCAATGGATTTCTTTAGTTTTTGGATTAAACCTAATTTTTGAAATTCCTGTATCCTTTGTTAAAACTCTCCAAAAGGTACCTGGACCTGCTGGAGCTGGAATAATAATCTCTTTTTTATCAGAATCTTCACTTTCATTATCTTGAACAACACTTTCATTATCCTGAACAAAATCAACATTTAAATTTAAACCAAAACCTTGAGGTATCTTTTTATAATCAATAAAATTAGAGTATCCTGCCATATTTCTTCCAGCGACTATTCCATCCATTCTTGCAACAGGTGTTAAGTTTACACTTCCTGTCACATCACCAGCAGCATAAATATTGTTAACACTTGTCCTCATCATTTTATCCACAATAATAGCTCCCTTGTTATTAGTTTCCACTAAATCTTTAGCTATTTCTGAATTAGGGCTTCTTCCAGTAGCTAAAAAAGGAGTACCAGTAAACTCTTCATCTTCACAGATGACACTATTTTTTTTAATCTCAACAATATTTTGATTTTGATGGATTTCAACATTTGATAAAAGTTTTGCTGATATAAACTCTCTTAAATCCTTATCAATTTCTTTTAAAAATTCTCCTCTTACAATCATTTTAACATCACAACCAAAAGAAGAGAATAAACTTGATATTTCAGTAGCTATTGCTCCACCACCAATCACATTTAATTTTTCAGGTACTTTATCTAATTTCAAGATATCTGGACTTGATAAACTATATTCACTACCTTTAATATTTGGTATGAATGGTTTGGAACCTGTAGCTATTAATAAATTATCATACTCAAATGTTTCTCCATTAACAAGAACACTATCTTCAAAAATCTCGGCTTCTCCATGTATAATGGTGTTACCATAACTTTGATTTTCATGGGTGTGGATTTTCCTTATGATTTCCTGTGTTTTCCTTATTTTATTAACAATTTCATTGTAAAATATTTCAAGATTATCTCCTTTTATTAAACCTAAATTTTCATATCTTTTCTTGTTATCTAAAAAAATAGCTATATCTGATAAAGCACATAAAACCATACACCCTTCATTTAAACAATTTCCACCAATATAATTTTTTTCAATTAGTAAAGCTTTTTTACCTAAAATTCCAAGCTCAAGAGCTGCTAATCTCCCTGCAGGTCCTGATCCAATGATAATATTTTCAGATTTTTTTCCCATGTTTTTTTTGTTTAAACTATTAATCATTATATCACCAAGATTTAAATCAATTTATTCATTATTTAATCGATTTATTCTTTATTTAATTTATTTATTCTTTACTTAATTAATTCATTTCTTATTTAATTAATTCATTTCTTATTTAATTAATTCATTTCTTATTTAATTAATTAATTTCTTATTTAATTAATTTATTCCTTATTTAATTAATTCATTCCTTATTTAATTAATTCATTTCTTATTTAATTAATTCATTTCTTATTTAATTAATTTATTCCTTATTTAATTAATTTATTCCTTATTTGATCGATTTATTCTTTATTTAATTAATTTATTTCTTATTTAATTAATTTATTCTTTATTTAATCATTTCATTATTTAATCATTTATTGAATATAATTAAAAATTATTTTAAAACAAATTTATATTTATAAATTAATTTTCAATGATTTTTATTAAGTTATATTTAAAATTAAATAATTTAAATAAAAAAATTATCTTTTAATTGGAATAGCTTTCTATTTTTAAAGTTTTAAGAATTATATGAATATAAGTTGCTATATATGTTCATATAAATTCTTAAATAATTAATAAAAATATTTAAATTGTATTAAATTCAAAATTATTATAAATTATTATATTAAAAAGTTAATTATTCAATTAATTAAAGTTTAATAAAGTATATTTCATTTAAAAATATATTTCATTTATTTATTAGTTTATTATATATATTAATTAAAAATACATTTATCTTATTTAAAATTTAAAATATATATTAAAATTTAAAATTATAGATTTTCATAAAATAATATTTAAAATTAAATAAAATATTTAAAATTTAATATTTTAATAAAATAGTATCTAAAATTAAATATTTTAATAAAGTAATATTTAAAATTTAATATTTTAATAAAATAATATCTAAAATTAAATAATTTAATAAAAAAATATTTAAAATTAAATAATTTAATAAAAAAATATCTAAAATTAAATAATTTAATAAAAAAATATCTAAAATTAAATAATTTAATAAAAAAATATCTAAAATTAAATAATTT
>JAITPS010000065.1 GCA_031289325.1 Candidatus Methanovirga meridionalis | reverse complement strand
AAATTATTTACTATTAATTAAAATATTAATTTAAAATTATTTACTATTAATTAAAATATTAATTTAAAATTATTTACTATTAATTAAAATATTAATTTAAAATTATTTACTATTAATTTAAATATATTCATATTATTCAAAATTTAAATAAATACAACACCAAAAATTTATATGAGTATACATTTTTCAGATAAAAAATTAATTTAATCTTAATTTGAAATTTTTAAATAACAAAAATTATATTGATATACATTTTTTACATATTGTGATTATTATGGAAAAATTAGAATTTACAATTAAAGATTTTGGCTTGATTAAAAAAGCTAAATTAAATATTGGGAAGATCAACATTATCGCAGGTGTTAATGGGAGTGGAAAAAGTACTGCAAGTAAAATTTTTTACTCTTTTTTAGCTTCAATCTCTAATGAGGGAATAAAATTTCATGAAGAAAAAATTTCCAGTTCTTATCAGGATATAAAAAACATTATTAAATTTAAAGCAGATGATTCTCTAAAAGAACTAACTACAAGGGTTGAAACTATTGTGAAAAATAGTTCAAATAATGATATTTTAGAAAGTGATGAATTTAAAAATGTTTTTAAGGAATTAATAGAAAACGAATATATAAAAAAGTCTAAAAACTCTTTAAAAATGATTGAAGAGTTAAAAAATTATTTAAAAGCGAAAAATGATATTAAAAAAATGAAATCTTTAATTTTTAAAGACATATTAACTAATGAATTTAACAATGAATTAGGTTTTATTAAAAAATCTTTTCTTTCTTTAGAAAATGGAAAAGGAAAATTTTCAGCTGATTTTCCTTTTGAAAATTCAAACATAATATATGAAAAAATGAATTTTCCTCTTAATGATGTCTTTTATATTGAAACACCATTTATTTTTGACTTTTACTCATCACAAAATTTTACATTGAAATCTGAAAATAACAATCCTTTTTTATATCACCAAAACTCTTTAATTACAAAATTATCTGTGACTAATCATTATGATAATTCACAGAATATTAATTTAAATTCTGAAGCTCTTAAAATAATTGATGAGATTATGGAAGGTAAAATTGTTTTTGATGATAAAAAAAGAATTTTTACATATAAAAAATCTGGGAGCGAATACAACATCAAAAATACTGCAACAGGAGTCAAAACTATTGGAATTCTGCAGTCTTTATTGTATAATGGTTTAGATACTAACAGTTTTATAATAATGGACGAACCTGAAGTTCATTTACATCCGTCTTGGCAAATAAAGTTAGCTGAAGTTATTGTACTATTATCAAAAGAAGAGGATATAAATTTTTATATTAATTCACATAGTCCCCAATTTATTGAAGCTATTGAAGTTTTCACTGAAAAATATGAATTAGAAGACAAAACCAATTATTATTTAACTCAATTAAGTCAAGAATCAAATAAGTATGATTTTATAGAAATTGAAAGAGAAAAAATTCATTTATTGTATCAAAATATAGGGAATATGTATGATACCCTTTCTGAAATTCGTACAGAAAATTTAGTAAAAGATTTGAAGGAGTGATTATTATTAAAGATATTTTTGAAGATTTTCTAAATTTTTATAAAAATGAGGAATATTTTAAAACAATAACCGAACTTTCTAAGTATGATAACTCCCTTAAAAGTCTTTTAATCAATGATAACAAATTATTTTCTTGCGATGATTTAGCTCAATTAGCAATTAATTGGTTAAACAACTATCTAAAAAATGACGTGTATAAACATATGAGTGTGGATGGTTTAGGAACTTTTTATAATAAAAATAATTTGAATTTATTTTTTGTAGAATTTAAACATATAACTACCAATTCTCGAAATAAATCAAAAATAAGAAAAGATTTGAAATTAAAACCATTAGAATCTTTATATTGTATTTTACCTCATTTAATAGATAAATTCTGCAACGATGATAAAAAAGAATATAAAGGAAAAGAAGAGGAAATTCTAAATTTTCTTTTTAATTGCCCAAAATGTTATTTTTGTGTAATTGAAGATTCAAATCCAAATCCTGCACATAGACAAGTTAATTTTAAAAAAGACTTTTATGATGTTAAAAGATTATATAAACATCCATTTAATAAAGTTGAAATACTAAATTCAAAAGAATTTGGTTATTTTATAGATAAATTAAATATTTTATAGATAAATTAAATTAACAATGACACATTTGAATAAATGACCAATTAGTGAAAAGTAAAATGGGATGATTAATTATGGTGAATGAAAACATAATTGCAGAAGTTTATGAAACTTTAAAAAGTCGTAGAGATTATCCTATTGATTCTTATACATCTAAGCTAATGAAAGATAGCGATAAATTAGCAGAAGATAAGATATTAGAAAAAATAGGTGAAGAAGCTACAGAAGTCATAATAGCATCAAAAAATAATGAAAACTTAATCGAGGAATCCGTTGATTTAATTTTTCATAATTTAATTCTTTTAGTCTATAAAGACATTGAATTAGAAGATCTATTAATTGAATTTGAAAAAAGAAGAAAATAGGAATTTAAGCATTATTTTAAACATCACAATATGTATAAAACAAGCTTTAATTGATTATAAATCTTTTAAAAAAAAAATATGATCACATATAAAGAATAACTACGGTGCTAATCCATCAAGATAAACTGTTTTGAATTTTTATAGTATATACAAAACTTTTATAACTAATGAAATACAATATACACATTAAAACATTTACTTTTTTTTCAACGACAACCACAGTTCCATATTTTTATTTAGTGATGTATGAACTTTCATAGTCATCATCTTTTTCAACGACAACTGCAGTTCCATATGCTAAAACTTCTTGCAGGGATTGTCCAATTTCATTACTATCAAATCTGAAGCTAATGATAGCATTACCACCCATACCCTTGCAATGTTCAATTAATCTTTCTATTGCTTGATTACGAGATTCCTCCATCATTTTAAGATATGCTCCTACTTCACCACCAACAATACTTCTTAAACCAGCTGAAACATTACCACCAATACCACGAGTCCTAACAGTTAAACCATAAGTTAAACCTTTCATCTCAACAATCTTATATCCTGGTACAAAATTTGCACTTGAAACTATGAATTCATCAACAGATACCATAAAATCAATCTCCTTCTTTTTTATTTCATATCATTAGAGAGTTTCTGTATTATTAAAATTTACAAAAACTCTTAAGTTCATAAATATTTTTAAAGTCACTTTACTAAAAATAAATTAAACAGTAGTCCCTACACCTTAAAGAACCAAATTAAAATAGCAACAACTAAAAATATATAATTCAGTATGTTTTAAGGACTTTACCCATCTGTCCAATATACACATTTAGTATCCATTGAATATGTTGGAACCAAATAATTGATTTAAATAATGGAATCCATAATGATGCATCAAATAAATAAAAACTATAACAATAATAAAAAACATAATCCTATTAAACCTACTCATCTTCGCCATAATCTCACCCTCATATAATAATAAGTTCAAATTCAGTAGCTTTTAAGGAGATTCAATATCATTGCTCCAAATACAAATAAAATTTTTTAAATAATAATTTTTATTTCTTTATTAATTTTTAAAATTATTCTTGATCTACTTTAATAAAAATATTGTTTGCTATTTCTGGTGTTAATTCTATTTCCTCTCCATTTACATTAACCTTAATATTACTATTTTTATTGGTCTTATTTTCGAGATGAATTTTAGATCCGATAGCAATATCCCAACTTATAAGTTTAGGAAGTAATGCTGAATCACCACGAATAAAGGCTATTATTCCTTTATCATTTTCTAATAGCTGAGAGATAGGAATTAAGTTATGATTTCTAACCCCAATTTCAATAATTTTTTCATTGCTTTGACATTCCTCACAGTTACTAAAATTAAAATCGCAAGCAGGGATTAATTTACCATCAGGACACAAATCTGGATGTTCTAATATTAAACACATTGCTCTTTCAGCTTCATCAGAAAGACTATGTTCCATTTTACATGCTTCTTCATGAAGATTTTTATCTGTAATATTTAAAACATTTGATAAAAACTTTTCAAGAATTCTATGTTTTCTTGTTATTTTTTTTGCAACTTTTAGACCCTTATTTGTTAAAATAGCTCCTTTATAAGGTTCATAGTCAATATATTCATTCAAAGCTAATTTTTTAAGCATTCCTGTAACACTACCAGGAGCTATTCCTAAGACCCTTGAGATTTTAGTTGTAGAAACATGCTTATTTTTATTTCCATAACGATATAAAACTTCTAAATACTCTTCAATATTTTCACTTAAGTTATTATCCATTAATTCACCAATTAATTAACTTCCAATTAATTAACTTATTATTTAGATGATATAATCAACTAAATTCATATAATCTTTGGAGAGAAACGATTTTTATAAAATTTAATAAAATTTATTGAATTAATTACTTTGTATAAATATAAATATATAATCCTTATGGAAAAATTCTTAAATTTTAAAATGATAATTTTTTTATTTAAAATGATAATTTTTTTATTTAATTTTAAATACCACTTTATAAAAGTCTATAATTTTAAATTTTAATTAATATAAATTTATTTTGATTAATATAAATAATTTTAAATTAATATTTTTTAATAATATTTATTTTTAAAAAAGTATTTATTTTTAAAAAAGTTATTAATAATATTTATTTTTAACATTAAAGGTAAAATTGATTTAAAATAAAAATTTTAATCAATTTCATTAATTAAAAACATTATTTCAAATGAATTATAATTAAAATAATATATAATTTATTAAAATAATTATATAATTTATTAAAATAAGTTAAAATAAATTTTAAAGAATTTTATTAAGTAGCTATTTAAAAAATAGCTATTAATCATGTTTATGATAAACAAGATTTATTTAAAATCTATTATTCCTTTTTATTAAAAGTTTCAATTAAATTTTTTAAAGCTTTTTCTAAACCTTCTTTTCCACTTTCGACTCCTTCAACAATGTCCTCATATCTAATATATTTTTCTAATTTAATTGCTTTCTCACCAATTCCAGATAATCTAAATTTATGTTCACTATCACCTATTGGAAGAGAAATTTCTTCTCTTTTAATATCGTCTTTAAATTCTAAAGCTTTATTTTTTAATTTTTCAACTAAATCTTCCATATTATCACTAACTTTTATTTAATTAAGAAATTTTTATTTGATTAAATTTTTATTTAATTAAATTTTTATTTGATTAATAAAATAATTTATTAAGGGATAATAATTTAAAAAATATAAATTATTAATTATTAAATTATTAATTATTAAATTATTAATTATTAATTATTAAATTATTAAATTATTAAATTATTTTTTAAAAAATAGTTATTAAAAATAGTCTTTATTAAACCCAATATTAAAATATTAGTTTATAAAACAAATTATTCTATTTTATAGTATATTAATAATTTTATAGTATATTAATATTTAATTAATTTAATTATTTAATTAATAACATATTATATTATTAAATTAAAAACTATAATTAATGTTATTATTAAATTAAAAACTATAATTAATATTATTATTAAATTAAAAACTATAATTAAATATATTTTTATATAATAAAACAATGTAACATTAACATATAATATATTTTATTATTAATATACTTTAATATAATATACTTTTTATATACTTTTTCTTAAACTATTATGGTAATTAACATGATTGATTTGTGTAAATCTTGATGTTGTATAAATAATAAATTCGTGATTCATGATGAAAGAGATTATTAAACATATAATTGAAGAAGATATTGGGTTTGAAGATATTACAACAAATGCTTTAATAAATAAAGATAAAATAGCTAAATCCACTATAATATCTAAGGAAAATGGGATAATAGCTGGGATTGAAATAGCTAAAGATATTTTTTCATATTATGGGCTTAATATAATAGCTTTAAAAGAAGATGGGGATAATATATCTATTAATGATATTATTATGAAAATTGAAGGGAATGCTCAATTAATTTTAAACTTAGAACGGACTGTTTTAAATATTTTAATGCGAATGAGTGGAATAGCTACCATTACAAACCAATTGATTAAAAAAGTTAACAAAAAAATAAGAATTGCTGGAACAAGAAAAACCTCACCTGGACTTGGTTTTCTTGATAAAGAAGCTATTAAAATTGGTGGGGGTGATAGTCATAGATTTTCTTTAGATGATTTGGTTTTAATTAAAGATAATCATATAGCTATTGTAGGCTCTTTAGAGAAAGCTATTAAACTTGCTAAGGAAAAAGTTAGCTTTACAAAGAAAATAGAGGTTGAAGTTGGAAGTTGCAATGATGGATTAACAGCCGCTAAATTAAATGTAGATATTTTAATGTTGGATAACATGAATGTGGATGAAATTAATGAAACAATAGCTATTTTAGAGAAGGAAAATCTTAGAGATAATCTAATAATTGAAGTTTCAGGTGGGATTAATCCTGAAAATATTTCTGATTATGGAAAAACAAATGTGGATGTTATCTCCTTAGGATTTATTACTCATTCAGTAAAAAGCTTAGATTTAAGTTTAAATATTAAACAATAGGTTAAAAAGAAAATGATGAATGAAACCAAAGAATTGTTGGATAAAATTGGAATTAAATCATTAAAAAAGGAACATTCAGATAAAAGATTTAGTGATGGTGGAGAGTATAGGATTGAAGTTCCTGGGATTCAAAATCCAATAGCTATGTCTTCTTTAATGGATAGTATAGAGGAAGAAGATCTTATGATTCATCGTGTTACTCAAACAAAAGGAATAATGCTCTTATCAGATGATGAAATAAATGAAATGATTGATTTAGCTATTGAAAATAAATTAGAACTATTTTTAAGTGTTGGTCCAAGAGCAAGCTATGATACAAGTGCCACTGCTCAAACAAAAGAAGGTTCAAGAATAGCTTATAGGCTTAGAGGATACAACAATTTAGTTTATGGTATTGAAGATGTTAGAAGAGCTATTTCATTAGGAATAAAGGGGATAGTTGTTTATGATGAAGGATTATTATACTCATTAAATAGATTAAGAAAAATAGGGGAAATACCATCCAACATCCGTTTTAAAGTATCTGCACACACTGGGCATGGGAATCCTGCATCAGCTATTCTTTTAGAATGTTTGGGTGCTGATTCATTTAATCCTGTTAGAGACCTTTCAATAGACATGATATCCAATATTCGCCAAAATATAGATATTCCATTGGATATTCACACAGAAAATCCAAAATCATCAGGTGGATTCATACGTCACTATGAAGTTCCAGAGATGATTAAAGTGGCTTCTCCAGTTTACCTTAAAACTGGTGGTTCTGTTGCCCAAAGCCATAATTGGGAAACTTCATCTGATTCAGCAAAACAACGAGCAAAACAGGTTGGACTTGTTATGAGAATGATTAATGAATATTATGATGATGCTATAATTTCTAAATCAACCAAAGATTTAGCTATTCCCAAAAAAATTTAATCCAATATATTTTCAGCTATTTCAATTGATTCACTTCTTTTAATAGCTAACCCTTCAAGTAAACTCTTAATTTTAATAGAGGTCATTTGTTTACATTCACCACAAAGTAATATTCCAGCCTTACATTCATTGTAAACCTCCTCAAGCTTTTTATCATCAATGATCAAATGATAAAGAAGAAGTTCATAAACAACACATTTCTCTGGACATCCCCCTAATTCTTTCTGTTCTTTTAAACTTTCTCTTCCACCAGTTTTAGCTGTTTTAACTTTCTTTTCAGCAAGTTCAGGAGAATCATTTAAGAAAATAGCTGTTTTAGGTTTACTACTTGACATTTTAGCACTTGTTAAACCAGTGATAAATCTATGGTAAGTTGAACCAGGAGAAACGAAACCAAACTCATCTTTAAACCTAATAGCTAAATCCCGTGTTAATCTTATATGTGGGTCTTGATCAATACCCACAGGAACAACTGTTGGCATTGGAGAACAAAAATCTTCGGTTTGTGGCAATAAAATATCTGCTACTTGAACCAACGGAGCATAAACATGAGCTATATTTGTTGTGTTTTCAAAACCATAAATAGCTTTCATTTGAGAAAGATTAACCTTTTTAGATAATTTAAATGCTAAATCATTCAATTGCTTAGATTGGGATTGTAAATAAACATTAACATTTTCATGGGTTAAATCCAACCCTAAAGCAAGATAATTAACTAAATACTCATTAATAGCTATTTGTTTACCTTCTTTCAATGATTTTTCCCTTGTAGCGTATGCTTCCATATCAGCTATTGAAATAAATATATTTCCACCATTTTCAAAATACCACTTCAATTGATCTACAATCATTTTATGGCCAATGTGCATTTTTCCACTTGGCATCATTCCAGTTATGCAAATAAAGTCCTTATTTTTATTTATTCTTTCTTGAATTAAATTAAAATCCCTATGTCCAAATATAATTCCTCGTTTCATTAGTAAACTCGGATATTTTATATCATTCAACAGGTCTTTAAATTTTTTTATTCCAAATTGATTCATAATGTTTTCATAATCAACTGTAGAAGAAAAGGTCCATGGATCTATCAACAAATCACCTTACATAATATATTATGGTATAAACAATTCTATTAAATCTTTAGATTATAATTCTTAAAAGAATAATTGTTGTCCCTTTTAATAATGGAATGGAGAACAATTCTATCAAGACTTATTTAAAGTTATAATCAGTATTAAATCTACATATAAAGTATTTTATACAATAATTACTCTTTCTTAACAAATATTAAACTAATTCAATAGAATTAGCTATTTTATAACTTCCTATTTTCTTATAACTATTGGTTCCTGCACGTTACTAACTTCCTTTATTTTTCATCATATTTAAAAATTTCGGGATATATCAAATTCAACCGATAAGATAATGTTAACGCTATTTAAATGTTGTGATTAGAACCGTTGCATTAAATTCTTTTTCAGCTTTAAAAATTTTTTTTATTTTTAGGATGACTCCCTATAATCTAATAAATTATTAAAAATCATTATTTTATTGAAATAATTGAAATAATTGAAATAATTGAAATAATTGAAATAATTGAAATAATTGAAATAATTGAAATAATTGAAATAATTGAAATAATTGAAATAATTGAAATAATTGAAATAA
>JAITPS010000063.1 GCA_031289325.1 Candidatus Methanovirga meridionalis | reverse complement strand
ATAAAATATTATTTAAAATTATTGATTTTCATAAAATATTATTTAAAATTATTGATTTACATAAAATATTATTTAAAATTATTGATTTTCATAAAATATTATTTAAAATTATTGATTTTCATAAAATATTATTTAAAATTATTAATTTTCATAAAATATTATTTAAAATTAAATAATTTAATAAAAAAAATTATTATTTAAAATTTAGGAACTTTTCCATAATGATTATCATAGAATAGCTTTTTTAATCCTCATATAATCACTTATAATACCATTAAGACATGACCATAAGCTAAAAATAGAAAAATAATAATAAAAAGAGCAATAAATTAATCATATCTTAAATCTTAAAATTTAAAAACAAAGAGAATTATTTATTTTCTAACTCTTTAAAATCTTCAACTTCAAAGAATAAATAAAATCATTGATTTTCTAACTCTTTAAAATCTTTGACTTTAAGAATAAAGAAAAAACTTCCATTTTATAGTTTTAAAAATAATGAAAAATTTAAAATTAAATAACTTAATAAAAAAAATATCATTTTAAAATTTAAGAACTTTTCCATAATGCATAAAAAAAGCAATATACGTTTTTATCAAACTTTTAATGTTAAACTAATATATTTCATGAATAAAAAAAATGAAACCATAAAAATTTCATGAATAAAAAAAATGAAACCATAAAAATTATAGTTTAAATTAAAAAATAAAGATTAAATATATTAAATATCTAATCCTTCTTTTAATAGTGTTTTTACTCTCTTTTACTGGTATTTCTTACATAATTTAAGAGTAATTTTTGTTCTGCCTTAGCAACAGTACGTCTTACATCTGCAACTGCATCAGTATTTGAAGATACACTTGAAATTCCAAATTCAACAAGTTTTTCAACAATTTTAGGTATACTGCCAGCTTGGCCACAAACACTTGTTGTTACACCAGCTTCATTACATTTTTCAATTACATATTTAATAAGTTTTAAAATAGCTGGATGTTCTTCACTGTAATGTTTAGAAACAAGTTCATTGTTTCTATCAACTGCAAGAGTGTATTGAGTTAAATCATTAGTACCAAAGCTTATGAAGTCAAGCCCGACATCAATAAATTCTTCAATTATTAATGCTGCTCCTGGTGTTTCAACCATTATACCAAATTCCACATCTATATGTGGTCTAAGTCCTACACTTTCAGCAATTTCTTTTGCTTTTTTAAGTTCAGATGGATGTTGTACAAGAGGTATCATCACACCAATATTAGTGTATCCCTTAGCAAGCAACTTTTTAATAGCTTTAAATTCAGCTGCAAGAATTTCTGGTTCATCTAACTCTCTTCTAATTCCTCTCCAACCAAGCATTGGGTTGTGTTCATGTGGTTCATTTTCTCCTCCTTCTAAAGTTTGAAATTCATCAGTTGGAGCATCTAAAGTTCTATACCATACAGTTTTTGGATAGAAAATATCTACCACTTTTAAAATACTTTCAACTAAGGTATCTACAAGTTCATCTTCTCTATCTTCTAATATGAACTTTTTAGGGTGAACCCCAGTAGCTAATATCATGTGTTCTGTTCTAAGAAGTCCTACACCATCAGCATCGGTTGCTGCTGCTTTAGCAGCTGCTTCAGCCATACTTACATTAACCTTAACATCTGTAACAGTTAAAATTGGAGCAGATATGCTTTGAGCCACTGCATTATCAGCATCTTGACTTCCTGCAGGAGCTTTAACTTCACCTTCATATACAAAACCTTTTTTACCATCAACAGTAACCACTTCATTTTCTTTTAAAGTGGAAGTTGCTTTTCCTGTCCCTACCACACAAGAAATTCCAAGTTCTCTTGATATAATAGCTGCATGTGAGGTAATTCCTCCTTCATCAGTAACAATTCCATCGGCACGTTTCATTGCTGGAACCATATCAGGTGTTGTCATTGCAGTGACTAAAATATCTCCATCTTTAACTTTATCTAACTCTTGAATTTTAGTGATTATTTTAACTTCACCAGAACCTAATCCTGGACTTGCACCTAATCCTTTAATTAAGACTTCTCTTTCACCCAAAACATCAGAACCTTCAGGTGATGACAAGCTTAAAGTAGTAATAGGTCTTGATTGTAATAAATACAATTCATCTTTATAAAATGCCCACTCAACATCTTGAGGAGATTGATAATGATCTTGAATTCTCTTGCCCATTTCATTTAATTTAATTAACTCTTCAACAGATAAAACTTTTTTATTTCTCAAGTCATCAGGAACATTATCTTCAATAGTACTACCATTAGGTTTTTTAACAAACATTTTCTTCTTATCAGCAACACTAAAACTTAAGATTTCATTTGTTTTCTTATCAACATAATACGTATCTGGTGTAACAGTACCAGAAACAACTGCTTCTCCAAGACCCCAAGAACCTTCGATTAAAGCTACATCTTCACCTGTTGATGGATTAACAGTGAACATTACACCTGCTTTCTCAGATGGAACCATTTGCTGAACAACAACAGCAATAAATACTTTTGAATGTTCAAAATTATTTTCTTCACGATAAAAAATAGCTCTTGCTTCAAATAAAGAAGCCCAACATTTTCTAACATATTTTAAAAGATAATCAATTCCTTTAATATGGAGAAAAGTATCTTGTTGACCTGCAAATGATGCTTCAGGTAAATCTTCAGCAGTTGCAGAAGATCTAACAGCCACATCAGTCTCTTCCACTCCAGTTTTTTCACCTAAAGCATTATAAGATTCTATAATAACGGTTTGAATATAATTTGGAATTTCAGTTGCTGTTATTAATGATTTAATTTTTTTTGCTACTTCTTGAAGTTCATTATTATTGTTAACATCTATTGGTTTTAATAAATCTATAACCTTATCAAAAATTCCAGTTTCATACATGAACTTTTTATAAGTTTCTGAAGTGATTACAAAACCTGGTGGAACAGGAACCCCTGCTTGAGTTAATTCACCTAAGTTAGCTCCTTTTCCTCCAGCAATATCCACATCTTCTTTACTTATTTCTTCAAATTTTTTAACATACATAATTTTAACCTTTAAAAGTTTTTTGATTTATAGTGTTCTATAAAAAAATTTTTTGAATAATTAATACAGAACACTATACATTTGCAATTAAATATTTTTTTAGTTTATATTAATATATACTAAATGATGATTATATTGGTTTTATGAGACATTTTATTAATTAATATATGTGAATGAAGATTAATTAATTAAATCTGCACCATCATCAACTATAATTCTACATTGACCTGGTAACTTCATAGAAGCTCTTCTTAATGCTTCTTTTCCATCTTCAAAATTCTTTGCATTTGTATAAATGGATATGACTCTTTGATTCTTTGAAAGAAAAGCTTCAGAACTAACAGTTTTACCAAAAGCATTTCTCATACCACTTTGCACCCTATCTGCTCCTGCACCAGTAGCCATAGGATTTTCTCTTACAATTTGATGAGGATAAACTCTTATTTTCAAGTGGTAACCTAATCTTCCAGTTTTTCTTTGTATATATCTATTAGAAGCTACTCTTGCTGCTTCTAAAGCATTATGTCTAATTTGAACTGGCTTTTTAACAATTAAACTAATACTGACTGGGAATTTATATGACAAATTACCCATATCATATTGAACAATTCTTGAAGCTGGAATTTTCCTTATATACTCTCTTCTCGTATATGCTCGTGCCATTTTAATATCCTCCAATTAGGTTTTAATATCTTCCAAATAATAATTTTATAAAATTAAGTGGATATTAATATTTTTTATATAATTTATTAAAACATTTTTTATATTAAAACATTTTTTATATAATTTATTAAAATATTAATTAATATTTGGTTAATTAATATATGGTTTTGATAAAGTTCATAATAAATAACTTTTTTTTAAAAAAATAAATATTTAAAAATAATATTAATTAATAATTAAATTTTTTAGTTAATAATTAAATTTTTTAGTTAATAATTAAATTTTTTAGTTAATAATTAAATTTTTTAGTTAATAATTAAATTTTATTTATATTATTTAAGTTATTTATATTATTATATAAAAAGTAATTAAATTTTACTTATGTTATAATATTATTTATAATTAATAATTAAATATTTTAAATTAATAATATTTTAAATTAATTAATTAAATTTTAGTATTATTATAATTATAAATTTTAGTATTATTATAATTATATTATTTATTATATTATATTAATTTTTTTTATATTAATTTTTTTTAATTTTTTACAAAATTCAATTAATATTTATAATTAAAAATGATTTTGTAGTTAAAAATGATTTTCATTTCTTTAAATTAAATTTAAAAGAAATATTAAATACCTGAAAAAATAATTTTTAAAAATTTTTTGAATATTAAATTACATCATTTTGAATATTAAATTACATCATTTTGAATATTAAATTACATTAATTATGTAGAATACTGTATTTGTAATGTAATTAAATTTTATTTATTATTATTCACAATTAATTTATTTATACCATTTTATTTATAAGCAGTTATTTATAATTAATAATTAATAATTAAATTTCATAGAGAGAACTGGGAAACAATATTCTACACCTCATATAAATATGATTGAAAAGCAAGAAAAATATATAAAAGATTCTTATGACAATTTTAGTAATTAACAATAAAGGTCAGTATAATCATAGAATTCATAGAACCTTAAGATATTTAGATATTCCGTCCGAAATGATTTCAAATGAGTATTCTGTGGACGAAATATTAAGTAAAAATCCTATTGGATTAATATTAGGTGGAGGACCGTCTATTGAAGAATCTGGGAATAGTGAAAATTACATTAAAGAAATAGATCTTCCAATTTTAGGAATATGTTTAGGTCATCAGTTAATAGGGAAAGTTTTTGGTGGAACTATCGCATCAGCTGAATCTGAAAGTTATGCTCAGATTAAAATTAATGTTATTGAAGAAAATGATATTTTTAAAGGACTTAAAAATGATATGGATGTTTGGGCATCTCATAAAGATGAATTAACAAATATTTCAGATGATTTTAAGGTTTTAGCAAGTTCAAAAATCTGCAGATTTGAGGCCATTAAACATAAAAACAAACCATTATATGGTATTCAATTTCATCCAGAGGTACATCACACTCCAAATGGAGAAAAAATATTTGAAAATTTCCATGATATATGTAAATAAGAAAGCCATCAGTTAACTTAATTTTTAAAAAATTTTATATTTATTATTTATAATTTCTAATATATTATTATAATTAAAAATTTCTAATATATTATTATAATTAAAGAGTTAAAAAGAATTTTTAATGTTATATTATTATATTTTTAATAATATATTATAAGGAGTTAAAAAGAATTTTTAATGTTATATTATTATATTTTTAATGTTATATTATTTTAAGGAGTTAAAAAGAATATCTTAAAACTTGATTTAAATGTGTGAAAAAAAATATAATAAAGTGGCTGTTGGAGGAACATTTGATAGATTCCATAATGGTCATAGGAAACTACTGAAAACAGCTTTTAAAATAGGGCATAGTGTTGTTATTGGTATTACTTCTACAGAATTTGCACAGGTTAAAGGAAAAGTGGAATCATGTTCTATTAGAATGTCTAATTTAAATGAATTTTTAAACAAGCATGATCTTAATTTTTCTATTTTCAAGTTGGATGACCATTTTGGTTCAACAATTTTTGATGAGGATTTTGATGCCATTGTAGTTAGTGAAGAAACTGAACCAACAGCTATCAAAATTAATGAAATACGTGAAAAAAAAAATATGAAACCTTTAGAGATTTTTGTTATTAGTTATGTTGTAGCAGACGATGGTATTCCAATTTCATCAACTCGTATTCGTAAAGGAGAAATAGATATTAAAGGATGTATGATTAAATAGCTATTATTCATATAATGAGATAATTTAGCTATTTACATAGGGATAAATAATTAAATATCTATAATCTATTTATTAATGAGTCTCGTCCATCTTCAACAAGACTTTTTAATCCATTGTCTATTGAATGTGTTATATTTGTAATATAAACTCCCACTAAAAGAACTATAACAATAATGGTTCCCACTAAAAGCATTAATTCAGCACTTGATTGTCCTGATTCTTCACTTATAATATTTATTTTTTTCTTCATTTTATCATCTTTATATTTTCATTGTTTTATCATATTCCTAACTTCATTAACATCTTTACTGGCATTTAAATCAGTGGTTCCATTACCAAAATATGACTTATATATGAATAATGCAGCAATAGCTATTACAATTACTCCACCAAAAAGTAAAATATATTCTGCAGCACCTTGACCTTTTTCATCATTCATTAATTTTTCAACATTAGTTTTAAGATTTTTTATCATAATTTTCACCTCCTTTATTTTTTGTATTACTAATTATATTATGAAGTAGTATATAATATTAACTATTTCTTTAATAATATTACTATTTTACTAATATTAATATAATTGAATATATAATTAAATATAAAAATCGATGTGTGATTCTTTAAGGTATTAAATTCTTTTATTTTTCATTTTATCTTCCTTAAACGACTTTATTAAAAATTCGTGTGATTGCAAACAATGTTTTATTAGTTAAACCCACCACACCATTCTTTTTAGTCTATAAATATTCCTGAATGTGGATATAAATTACATAAGAATCCATATATTAAAAGATCGATTAATAAAACTAATTTAATCCATATATTAAAAGATCGATTAATAAAACTGATTTAATCCATATACAAAAATATACCTGCTCAAATAAGGAATGCGAATATAAGAATGTTACAAATATTGATCATATTGTTCCAAAATATTGTAATTATGAAGTAGAAATTAGAAAATGAACCTTATAAAACAAGCTTTAATTGATTTATAAATCTTTAGAAAAAAGTATCAGAACAAATAAAGAATATTTATAGTGTTAATCCATCAAGACAAACTATTTTGAATCTTTATAGAGAAACTGATCCTACTCTTAAAAAACTGGAAAAAATTTTAAAACAGTTAAAATGATGTTTCTTTGCTAAATGAGCAAAAAAAGATTTATATGGCTTATAAAGGACTTGATATGGCTTTGAGACTTGGTAGAATCAGATGGGTATTACCAAATAGAAAAACTATTTTTTTAGTGTTTTTCATGTTATTTTAAAACTAATAGTCAACTGAACTTTGGATATAATTAATTTTGCATTTTATAAATTTAAAATTATTTTTTTAAACTTGAATTGAAGTTAAAAATGGAGTTAATATGAATTTTAATCAAGAAAAGTCTTAGATTGCCAACATTGTATTTCATTAATATTTTCGTATTATAATAATTGCTATTCATATCTTATAACAATTATTCACATCTTATAACAATTATTCACATCTTATAACAATTATTCACATCTTATAACAATTATTCACATCTTATAACAATTATTCACATCTTATAACAATTATTCATATCTTATAACAATTATTCATATCTTATAACAATTATTCATATCTTATAACAATTATTCATATCTTATAACAATTATTCATATCTTATAACAATTATTCATATCTTATAACAATTATTATCACACAAATTTTTGACAAAACCTTTTCAGTGCCAAATTTCCAGTGTATTTATTTTCATTAATTTTAAATATTACTTCCTGAAAATCTATAATTTTAAATTTTAAATAATATAAACCTATTTTGATTAATATAAGTAATTTTAAATTAATATATTTTAATATATACTATTTATTTTTAAAAAAGTTATTTATTAAGAATTTTATCAAAACTACCATATAATGTAGCTATTTGTATAAAATTTAATAATAATTTTTTATGAAGTATTACCTTTTTTAATATATCAAATTATTTCTTTATTTATTCTAATAATGATTAAAAAATTTTTAACACCATTTTACTCATTGAATATTTGTTTATTTAAGTTTTAAATATTTTAATATCTTTTATTAGTTTATTAATGATGAAAATGGGATTATTAATTTGTAATAAGTTAATACATTTTCAAAAATAAGGTATTTCACGATATATTTTTTAATTTTAAGTAATTTTTAACTTTATTTAATATTATTATGCTTTATTTAATCATTATTTTCTAATTTTAAGAAATATTTTCATTGAAAAATTTTAGAAGCATATATATGGGTATTACTATTTAAACAAAAAGTGTAATATGTAGATGATATTTATTATACCAATATCAAAAATAAATTTATTAAAAAATGCATATTACAAACCATAAATACAAATAAGGAGATGAAAAATAAATGAAAAATAGAAATATCTTATTAAACCTTCTAATAATACTATTAGTAGGAGTAAGCACTATAGGTGCAGTAAGTGCACACTATAATCAGTATATAGATGCAGGAGGATATTATAATACTAATGCTACTTGGTCTATTAGATTCCAAAATCAGTTAGGTCATGATGTTGTTGTGAATGTTGATGGAACAGACTACAATCTCAGACCTATTAGAAGAGAAGAGTATGGTCGTCCTGATTTAGAAGACTATCAGGCGACAGTGAATGTTACCAAAGATAGTAATATCACATATGATGGAACCACAATTTCTGTAGTGGTTACAGATGATATCGCTCAATATATTCATGGCATGCAATCTCCTTTATACTGGCAGGATCATGAATACCACTGGGTTGTTGGATCGTTTGAAATTCATGGCTGTCCTGCTTGTGGAGTTGGTTGTGATTGCAGTAATAATACTTGTTTTCGCATAATGATCACCAAATAGGACTCACACTCTAACAACAAATAGACATGACACATTTAGTTAAACTATCTATCCTCCATCATTTACTTTTTAGATGGGGGATATTTATATTTATATATTAAAGAATATAGGAGAGATAAAATGATAAAAAGGTTTTTATACATATTAATTAGTATCATGATGCTAACAAGCTTCATGAATGTAGTAGCAGAAAATGATACTATTACCATCAATCCTGGTGATAGCATCCAAAAAGCTGTAAACAATATAGCTGATGAGGGTACCATAATCTTGAATCCTGGTGTTTACAATGGGGATGGGAATTATGATATCCTTATTAAAAATAAAAGAATATCATTACGCTCATATGGTGATGTTACAATTGATGCAATAGGTAAAGGCAGAATATTCAGTGTTGCAAACGACTCAACACTTAACTTAAATAATGTTGAGTTAACTAATGGATATTTAGTTGGTACTGTTAATAATGGTGCCAGCATAGATAATAATGGTACATGTACAGTTACAGACTCCATATTATTAAATAATTATGCTGAATATGGAGGAGCAGCCATTAACAATAATGGACTGTTAACTGTTACAAACAGTAACATAACATACAATGAAGCAAGAGCAACATATAGAGCTGGTGTCGGGATAAGAAACTATGGGGAATGCTACATATACAAGACAATATTTGATAATAATATTGGTGATGGTTCGTCCTCTAGTGGTGGAGCTATAATGAGTGCTGGTGGTAAAAATATAGAGATAAAAGACTCTATATTTACAAATAATACTGCGGGATATGGTGGTGCAATATACATATCCAGTAGAGATACAGCTACAATGATAAACAACACATTCGAAAATAATAGGGCATATAAATATGGTGGGGCTGTTGCAAATTATGGAAAATCAGATGTTTCTGACTCTAAATTCATGAGCAACGAAGCAACATTTAGTGGGGCACTTTATAATAATGGAACGATTATGTTGGATAATTCAATTCTCACAGGAAACCAAGCAACCCATGAAAATGGTACTGGTGGTGGTTTATTAAATAATAGAGTTTGTGCAATAACGAAAACCAACTTTATAGCGAATTTTGCTAATAATAGTGGTGGTGCTGTATTTTCTTCATCTTCAGATTTGAATGTTGATGATTGTGATTTTAATAATAATGTTGCGAGAGTTGATGGTGGAGGTATTAATGTAAATGGTGATAATAGTAGGATTACAAACTCCACATTTGAAAGTAATATTGCAAATAATAGTGGTGGTGGGATCAGTGTTAATGGCTTTGGTACTGTTCTTGATGATTTAAGCATATATTATAACAATGCAACTGTTAGTGGTGGTGGAATCAGTTTAAATAATAGTAATCATACCCATATTGGTCATGACCTTGTTAAAAGTAATTATGCGAAATATGGTGGTGGGATTAGTATAAATGGTGGATCTGATAATCTTATTAATGATGGTAGTATTGATTCTAACGAGGCATATTATGGTGGTGGATTATTTATATCTAATGCTAATAATGTTGAGTTTCTTAGGGAAATTATTTCAAATAATGTTGCGAGTGTTGATGGTGGAGGAGTTTATATAAATAATAGTGTTGAAACTTGTTTTGTTGGTGGAAATAGTGTCACCGGCAATATAGCTTCTGGTGAAGGTGCTGGAATATGGACAAATTCTATATTTAATAACTGTGGCAATTCAAATTCTATTGAAAATGTTAATAATGAGAGTTATATGATTTTTGATCCACCGAAAAACCCAATAGATTGGTAATCATATTAATCATCATCAATTATTATTTTTTTAAAGGAGATATTTTTTAAAATGGATATTAGATTTTTTTTATTACTTAAAAATAAATATTGAAATGAATTTTTATATGTTGAAATGAATTATCTAAATTAATGAATAAGGAGATAAGATATGAATAAGGAGATAAAATAAAATGGATACATTAACCTTAATTATAACCATATTAGTTTCATTATTAATATTTGCAGGCATTATTTATTATATGTACAGTATATTTGAGAAGAAAATCATTAGTGTGGAGTACATTGTCTTGTTGGCTGTTTTAATAGCTATTGCCACAATAGGTAGGTGGGTAGGAGGAATGACACCTTATGGTGTTGGATTTTCTGCTTTTATCATCATAATGGCAGGGATTACATTTGGAAAAGAAACTGGCTTCATAGTTGGTGTATTAACTGAATTAATGCCTATAAAAGGATTAGGATACTGGTTAATATATACCATGATCGCATCTGGTGTTATTGGATTAACAGCAGGTATTCTATCAGAAAAATTAGATAAAAATATATTCGTAAGAGTTATATTTGGTGGTCTTTGGGCATTTGGTTATGGTTTAATCACCGATGTTTCAATGATATTTTTCTATCATTCTACTTTAGGA